>CAZQIH010000028.1:0-11549 GCA_964593715.1 uncultured Microbacteriaceae bacterium | reverse complement strand
GGACACACTGCCCTGTCAACCTGAGTTCTTTCCAAGAGAGACCGCGCCAACTTTTGGGAGTAAGTTCTTGCCTATGAATTCTCTCGTGCGCTTTATCACCGGCCCCAAAACCTCGTGGGTGACGCTTCTCATCGGCTTGATCTTCGCCGTGTTGTCGTTCACTGTCTTTGCGGCTGAAGAATCGGATGTGGCGCCGACCAACGGGTTGCCCGATGACGCCGAGGTCGTTCTCGTCGATGAGGCTTTGGCTTCGATGCCAAACGCCGGCGGCACAGCCGCCGTCATTGTTTACGCGGTGGAATCTGGTGAATTCACCGACGAGCAGTTGAGCTGGCTCGTGGGTGAATTTGACCCAATGATTCAGATGCCAACAGGTGGAGCCAACGAGAAGTTTCTGGAGTTTTCCAACGTCGAGGTGATGGACGAGGCTTTTGTTCCTCCCGCCACAATCTCCGATGACAACACCACCGCGGTGATCACCGTCCCGATGGACGAGATTGAGGAGGTCGATCCCAGAGCGGAGCGCATCGCTGAGATCCGCGTCTTGGCGGCAGAGGACATGCCAGCAGGGATGGTCACCTATGTCACGGGTCCAGAGGGTTTCCAGGTGGATCTCGCGGGCGTCTTTGCCGGTGCGGACTTCACCCTGATTCTTGCCACAGTTGTCATCGTCATTTTGTTGTTGCTGGTGACTTATCGAAGCCCCATTCTGTGGATCGTTCCCCTTGCTGTGGTCGGAACCGCGGATGGAATGGCCGGACAGATCGGCCGCAACGTTGCCGCGTTCTTTGACATAGCGGCCGATGGGTCCATCACCGGAATTCTCTCGGTGCTGGTCTTTGGCGCTGGAACGAACTACGCCTTGCTGTTGATTGCTCGATATCGCGAAGAACTTATGGTTTTCGAGGACCGGCACGAAGCGATGGCTCGCGCTCTGAAGGGTGCCGGACCGGCAATTATCGCCTCGGGCGGAACGGTAACCCTGGCACTTCTCACTCTGTCCTTTGCAGAACTTGGTGGAAACCGGGCGCTTGGCATTGTGTGTGCGAGCGGTGTGGTGGTCGCCATGATTGCGGCGCTCGGCGTCCTGCCCGCCGCCATCGTTGTGTTTGGTCGCGGCCTGTTCTGGCCTTTTGTTCCTCGCTTTGGTGATGTGAACAAGTCCGAGACCGGCTGGTGGGCACGATTGGGAACTCGCGTTAGCAAGCGCCCGGTCACCGTTGCGATCGTAGGCGTTGCGATTTTGGGTGCCCTCACGGTTGGCGGGAATGGCGTGACCATTGGAATTCCCGAAACCGAACAGTTCCGGGTTAAGCCAGAGGCAGTCACTGGTATCGAGGTCCTCGGCGAAGCATTCCCGGCAGGCACCAGTGCCCCAGCCAGGGTGGTGGCCAACAACGATCAGGCTGAAGAGGTTGTTGCTGCCGTGTTGACACTGGATGTTGTCGCGAGTGCTGAGGTCGTGAACTCTAATGACAGCCAGTCGCAGATCGACGTGGTCCTGGACGCCGAGGGCGGTAGCGACGAAGCGTATGCGGCGATTGGTGAACTACGAGAGGCCGTTCAGGGTGTTCCTGGTGCGAACGCGCTGGTCGGCGGCGACGACGCAACACGACTGGCCGTAAAGCAGGCGTATGAGCGAGACCAGCTTCTGGTCATCCCGCTTATTCTCTTGCTGGTCTTTATCGTGCTGGTTCTGTTGCTGAAGGCCATCTTGGCCCCGATACTGCTGCTCTCCAGCGTTGTCCTGTCGTTCTTCTCGGCAATTGGAGCCGCCTGGCTCCTGTTTGAGAACGTATTTGGAATGTCTGGCCTGGACTTCAGCGTGTTCCTCTATTCGTTCCTGTTCCTTGTAGCACTGGGTGTTGACTACAACATCTTCCTGGTATCCAGGGCCCGGGAAGAAGCCGCCGCGTTGGCGGGCTCAGTGAGGCAGCCGACTCGTCAGGCAATGATCAAGGCGTTGGGGGCGACCGGAGGCGTGATTACGAGCGCCGGTATTTTGCTCGCCGCGGTCTTCGCGGTCTTGGGTGTTCTGCCTCTCATCGCGCTGTTCCAGATCGGCATCATCGTGGGTATCGGTGTGTTGATTGACACCTTGCTCGTGAGAACTGTTGTCGTCCCCGCGACGGCGTTTATCGCGGGTGACGCCTTCTGGTGGCCACGTAAGAAAATGACCGCCGGGAAGTTCGCTTAGCGCTCTTCGAATCCCCAGGCTTGGCCATAGCCGCCCTCGGCTTCGGTCTTGGCCATGAGTTCGAGGAACGGCTCGGCGTCGAAGGCTTCAGGACCCAGCACACCCTTGCCTGACCACACGCCCTTGGCCACCAGTTCTAGGGCCACGGCAGGAGCAAGAGCGGTCTGCCAGACCACGCACTGGGAGTCAAAGTTCTTCATCGTCCACTCGTTATCACTGGCGTGATAGAGGAAGACTTCGCGAGGATTTCCATCCTTGCCTTTGCCGGTAACCCACACTCCCGCGCAGGTGGTGCCCGTCATGCGCTCACCCAGGGTGGCGGGGTCGGGGAGTACCGCAGCGACCAGGTCGCGCGGTGAGACCTCTGCTCTGCCGCGCTTACCATCGGGTCCAGGCGCCGTGCGGACGCTGACCGGGGCGACCTTGTCGAGCCCCAGGAGGTTGAGGGTTTTGAGAACCCCGATGAACTCTGATCCCAGACCGTATTTGAACGTCACGCGTTTGGCGTCGAGAAAACGGGGAACCAGAGAGACTTCCTCGTGTTCAACGTTCACGCACTCGACTGGGCCGATTCCAGCGGGGAACATGAAGACCTCAGGCTCGCTGAAGGGTTCGGTGGTGAACCACCCGCGATCTTTTTCCCAGATCAGCGGGGGATTGAGGCATTCCTCGATCGTGGTCCAGATACTGAATGAGGGCGCAAATATTTCGTTGCCCTCGTCATCTCGAACCACGAGGTTCGCCCCGTCGCGAACACCAATCTCATCGATTTCGCTGAAGAGGTGATCGCTTGCGTATTTGGCGAACACGTCAGAGATACCAGGCTCAACACCCATGCCCACCAGAGCCAGGCGGCCGGAGTCTTCCCACTCGGCAGCCCGGTCAAACTGCCAGTCACCAAGTTTGATCCCCGGGGTGTTGTGGGGGTCAGTGGGGTGGGGGATGGAGAGGCTCATTGCCATGTCCATGTAATCGGCGCCTGCATCCAGAGCGCCCTGGAAAATGCTCTGCACGAACGCCGGCTCGACCGCGTTCATGACCACGGTCGCACTGTGCTTCTTGGCCAGAGCAGTCACGTTCTCCGGCGCGGATGCGTCGATGTGTTCGGCGCTAAACCTGGGGCGAGCGTCGGGGAAGCGCCCTGCAATCCAGTCCAGCACGCCCTCCGCTCGGGACGTGTCGTAGTCGGCAACAATCACGTGCTCATAAAAGTCGCGCGTTGCAAGAAGCTTTGCCAGGGCATTTCCGACGCCACCGGCGCCGACAAGAAGAATCTTCATGCCCTAAAACTAGTCGCTTATCGCTCAATACTTGTTGACCGAAGAGCCCAAAGCATCGAACTTCGCGACCTCGGCGAGGATGTCTTCCGATTTTCCAGACCCGGTCAGCGCCAGGCCAGCGGGGCAATAGTTCATCAGGCCGGTTCCAATCATCAGCAGACCTGGGAGTCCAAGTAGTAGCCACCAGCCGCCACCGATAAACGCGAGCACGAGGAGGCCTGCTCCCATGAGCCCGCGAGCCCAACGGCCGGCAGTGCCAGCCATAAATACGAGAATGGACCGCTCAGTTTTCGACATTTTCTTCATGCCACCACTATACCCCTGGGGGTATAAGAGTCAACCCTAAGGAATGAGAATGAGCTTGCCGGAGCTCTTGCGCGCTTCCAAGTCCTGGTGGGCTTGCGCCGCTTCAGCCAGTGGATAGGAGCCACCGAGCGTCATGGTGAGATCACCGGAGAGCATCGCGTCGAACACTTCGCTCGCTCTCCACTGCAGTTCCTCTCGCGTTTGGATGAAGTTGGTGATGGTGGGGCGCGTGAAGAACAAAGATCCCAAAGAGTTGAGAATCTGTGGGTCGAAGGGCCCAACGGCGCCACTTGCTTGGCCAAAAAGCGCCATCATTCCGCGCGGTTTGAGGCTTCGCAAACTTCCGTCAAACGTCGAGGCCCCGACACCGTCATAGACAACATCGACCCCGATTCCGCCAGTCAGTTCGCGAACCCGGGGCATAAAGTCTTCTTGGTCGTAGCGAATCACGTGGGCTGCACCCGCTGCACTGGCGGCTGCGGCCTTGGCCTCGGTCGAGACAGTGCCAATGACTGTTCCGCCTCGCGCTGTGATCATCTGGCACAGCAGAAGTCCGACGCCACCGGCTGCGGCGTGGACGAGAGCCGTGGTGCCGGGCTTGACCTCGAAGACGCTGGTGATCAAGTAGTGGGCAGTAATCCCCTGCAGCATTGCCTGGGCGGCCTGTGTCAATTCGATTCCCGCGGGGACCCGCACCGCCTTGGAAGCATCCAAGACAACAAGCTCGGCATAGCTGCCCAGATTGCTGGTCCAGGCGACGGCGTCGCCCACGGCAAAGTCGGTGACCTCGGACCCCACCTCGATCACCGTGCCGGCACCCTCGAGGCCCGGGGTGTAGGGGAGGGTCATGGCGTAGGCGCCAGAGCGCTGGTAGGTGTCGATGTAGTTGATGCCCGCTGCTGCCACCCTCACCAGTAAGTCAGTGGGCTTGATTATGGGCTCAGGCGCATCGGAGTAGGTCAGTACCTCTGGGCCGCCCTGCTGGGAAACAACTATTGCCTTCATGAGAGTCCTCGCAGTGATGTCGGGAGTCTCCAGACTAGGTGACTCGACCACTGAATGAGGGTTTGCTGGATTGTTTGCCTGTTGTTAACCAAGGGACCACTTGTTGTCTAGGTGCTCTGACAACCCTGAGTTCAGGACAGAAATTCCTGTCCACACCAAGCCCAAGAGGAGAAATACCAGTGAAGAAAAACTTCATTGCTTCGGCCGCTCTCGCAGCTGCCGGACTATTGGTTCTGTCTGCATGTGCAGGCGCAGCCGAAGAAGCTGAGGCACCCGCCGAGGCCCCCGCAGCAACCGAGGAAGCCAGCGCGCTTTCCGGCACCATCTTGCTCGATGGCTCCAGCACCGTTGGCCCCTTCGCTGAGGCTGCTGCTGAGCTGTTCATGATCGACAACCCCGGCGTTGCCGTGACCGTTGGTATCTCCGGTACCGGTGGTGGCTTCGAGAAGTTCTGTAACGGTGAGACCGATGGCTCCAACGCCTCGCGTGACATCAAGGACGAAGAATCCGCTCTGTGTGCTGAGGCTGGCATCGAGTTCACCCGCGTGACCGTTGCTAACGACGCTCTCTCGGTTGTTGTCAACAAGGAGAACCCACTCGAGTGCATCTCGGTTGAGGCCTTGAACGCAATCTGGAACCTTGACTCCACCATCGCAACCTGGGGCGAGATCCCCGGTGTTGAGGCTGGCGACTTGGCTGGAGAGGCCCTTGTCCTCTACGGTCCTGGAACCGACTCTGGAACCTTCGACTTCTTCACTGAAGAAATCAACGGTGAGTCTGGCAACATCCGCACCGACTACAACAACATCGGTGAAGACGACAACCAGGCTGTTCAGGGTGTCTCTGGTGGCCTCGGCGCCATGGCATTCATCCCCTTCTCCTTCTACCAGGAGTACTCCGACACCGTGAAGGCACTGGCAATCGACAGTGGTGAAGGCTGCAACGAGCCCACCATTGACAACCTGCTCGCTGGTACCTACACCCCACTCGGTCGTCAGCTCTACATGTTCCCTGCTGCTTCGGCACTGGGCCGTGAAGAGGTCGTCGCCTTCTACACCTTCGTGGTGGAGCGCAACGAAGAGATCGCAGCAGCAGCTGGTCTGGTCGCATTGACCGAGGACCAGAAGGCTGAGCAGCTTGCCGCTGTCGCAGCACTCGCTGGCTAGGTAGTCTGTAACACACTGGGAAGATGGAGAGATTGGGAGATCTGAACTAATGTCTTCATGTGTGGTGTCGGCGCGGAGTGGGGCTCGTAGAGTCTCGCTCCGCGCCGAGCACCCCCACTACGGGGAAAAGGTAATCATTGCCTTCCTGTTCATCACCGCAGTAATCTCGGTCGCAGTCACCACGGCCATTGTTATCGCCCTGCTGCAACCTCTGCCTCGGTTCTTCACAGAGATTTCGATTGTTGAATTCTTCACGGCGACAGAGTGGTCGCCTGGATATGCACGGCCCCAGTACGGCGTTATTCCCATTGTGGTGGGAACCCTGATGGTCGTTGTTACCGCCCTCTTGGTCGCGATCCCGCTCGGCTTGCTCTCGGCTATTTACCTTTCGGAGTACGCTCCTGAGCCCGTCCGCAAGACCATCAAGCCCATTCTCGAAGTTCTCGAGGGGATCCCTACGGTCGCGACCGGCCTGTTCGCCTTCTTCTGGCTCAGGCCATTTCTTGAATCTTTGACCCCATGGCTGCCCTGGGGTGGTCTGTTCTCCACCGGTGTCGCTGGCATCGCGGTGGGATTAATCATCGTTCCGTTGATTTCTTCAGTCGCCGATGACGCAATGCGCTCAGTGCCGAGAGCCTTGCGGGAGGGTGCTTATGCTCTCGGCGCTGGAAAGATGCGCGTAGCACTTCGTGTGGTTGTTCCGGCTGCTTTCTCCGGAATCATTGCCGCATTCGTCCTCGGTGCGTCGCGCGCGGTGGGTGAAACCATGATCGTGCTGTTGGTCGCTGGTGCGGGATCTCCAGGCCTTAACTTCAACCCCTTCGAGGGAATCCAGACAATGACGGCCTACATCGCAAGCCGCGCCACAGGTGAAATTGCTGTGGGATCGATTGTCTACGACACCATCTTTGCTGTCGGAGCGCTGCTCTTCACGATCACGCTCGCGATGAACATGCTTGCCATTCGCTTCGTGAACCGCTTCCGGGAGGTCTACGACTAATGGCCAATTCTTTCGATTCGATGCCAGCCAGAGGGCGCTTTGCTGCGGCTGGTGCGGGCCTCGTGGTTCAAAATCGCTTTGCCTCGACCGACAACAAGGGCAGGTAGTCAGGCATCCTTTTCGTGTCAGTCATGTTGTTGGCGCTCACCATCTCGATGGTGGCGATCATCGCGATTCTTGCGTGGGCGTTTGTCGAGGGTCGAACGAGACTGGACCTCGACCTGATTTTCAATGGCCCTTCGACAGTCAACCGCGCGACCGCTGGGTTTAGCGTCGCGATCCAGGGAACACTGCAGATCATTGGTGGGGTTATTGCCATCATCATCCCTCTGGGAGTGGGCGCAGCGCTTTACCTGGAGCAGTTTGCGGACAAGACCAAGTGGTGGAACCGCCTCATCGAGCTCAACATTCAGAACCTCGCTGGTGTTCCCTCGATCGTCTTTGGAATCCTCGGCCTTGCCTTCTTTGTGAGAGGGCCGTTCAATCTGGGACTGGTTGCGGCTGCTGGTTCAGCAACCATCGCGCTGTTGGTCTTGCCCACCGTGATTCTTGCCTCAAGGGAAGCGATTAAGGCAGTGCCATCGTCGATTCTGGAAGGCTCCCTCGCTCTTGGCGCCACCCGCTGGCAGGCCGTGTGGCTCCAGGTGTTGCCTGCGGCTATTCCCGGCATGTTGACTGGCGTCATCCTCGCCGTGGCTCGCGCTATCGGTGAGGCTGCGCCGCTACTGCTTGTTGGCGCTCTCACGTTCGTGACGTTCTCACCCAACTTCTTTGAGGGTGGATATTCGGCCCTGCCCGTGCTGATTTACCAGTACGCGGGACGGCCTCAAGAAGAGTTCCAAATTTTGGCTGCAGCGGGAGTGTTGCTGATGTTGGCGGTGTTGATCTTGATCAACTCGTTTGCCATCTGGCTTCGTGCCCGCTACGAGAGAACGTGGTAGGAGAGGGAACCATGAACGTACCCATTGGAGAAGAAACAGTGCCCAACGAGGTCTTTACGCTGAAGGATGTCTCTGTCTACTACGGCGACAATCTGGCCGTGCAGAACGTGAACCTGCCGATCTATGAAAACGAGATCACGGCGCTGATCGGGCCCTCCGGCTGTGGCAAGTCGACCATTCTTCGCAGCCTTAACCGCATGAACGATCTGATCCCGGGCGCCAAGGTCACCGGCGAGGTGCTCTACCACGGGCAGGATGTCTACGGCTCTGATGTTGACCCTGTTCAGGTTCGCAAGACAGTCGGCATGGTGTTCCAAAAGCCCAACCCCTTCCCCAAGTCGATCTACGAGAACATCGCCTTTGGGCCGAAGACGCTCGGTGTCAAGGGCAACATGGACGACATCGTTGAGCAGGCGCTTCGCGGTGCCGCGCTCTGGGATGAGGTCAAGGACCGTCTGAAGGACAACGCGTTTGGCATGTCCGGTGGCCAGCAACAGCGTTTGTGTATCGCACGCGCGATCGCCGTCCAGCCCGATGTGATTCTGATGGATGAGCCTTGCTCGGCCCTTGACCCGGTATCGACCTTCAAAATTGAAGACTTGATGAACGAGCTCAAGAAGGATTACACGATTGTCATCGTGACCCACAACATGCAGCAGGCCGCTCGTGTGGCGGATAGGACGGCCTTCTTCACGGTGGCATCCGATGACGCTGCAGGAAGCCGGATCGGCGTGTTGGTTGAGCACGATCGCACCGACAAGATCTTCTCGAGCCCTGCCAACCAGAAGACCCTCGACTACGTCACTGGGCGCTTCGGGTAGCGACCAGTCGGCGTAAGCTGGCTTGGTGGCTCATTCTTTTCCTGGTAATCCGACCGATCGGTCGACGGCCGAAGCCCTTGATCGGGAGGACGCTCTAGCGCCGTTTCGGGCAGAGTTTTTTCATGCGGATTCAGACCAGTGTTATCTGGATGGCAACTCCCTGGGTCGCCTTCCCTTGGCAACCATTGACGCAGTCAACTCGTTTTTGACCAGCGAGTGGGGCACGGAGCTTGTTGGTGGGTGGTCGCACTGGATTGATGAAGCGCAGGTGGCCGGCGACCTTCTGGCGAGGGCCACCTTGGGCACAGGACCCGGCCAAACACTGGTGTGTGACACGACCTCGATGAACTTTTACCAGTTGGCCCTCGCAGCGATTGCGGCGAGGCCTGGTCGGAAAACCATCATCATCGACTCGGCCAATTTTCCAACCGACCGATACATCCTTGAGGGGATCGCCGAACAGCACGGCCTGAATCTGATAACCCTCGACACCGATGGCAGCGGTGGCCCCGGAGCCGTGTCTGTTGCGGCAAAGGACGAGCGAGTAACAGCTGAACTGCTGGCGCCCTTCTTGAGGGATGACGTAGCACTAGTCACACTGCAGGCGATTAACTATCGCTCGGGCGCCCGGCCAGAGCTTCGTGAGATTTCACGGGCCGTCAAGGCCGCGGGAGCATTCATGCTGTGGGATTGTTCCCATGCCGGCGGCGCCATTGATCTGGACTTTGATGGAAACGAGATTGACCTGGCCGTTGGCTGCACCTACAAATATGGCAACTCAGGTCCTGGATCCCCTGCCTGGTTATTTGTGCGGAAATCCCTCCAGGTCGAGCTTCGCGTTCCCATCCAGGGATGGTTCGCCCAGAGAGACCAGTTTGTGATGGGGCCGTGGTTTGAAAAATCCGGCGATATCCGCGGTTTCCAGGTCGCAAGCCCCTCCATCATGGGCATTCGGGCGGTCCAATCCAGTTATCAGATGATTGAGCGAGCAGGGATTAGGGCGATTGAAGCGAAGGCGGCGCTCGGCACGCAACTCATGATCGCGCTCGTTGATGAGTGGTTAGCGCCTCTGGGGTTTGTCCTTGGCACACCGCGAGAACCCGCCCATCGGGGTGGACACATCATCATTACGCATCCCGACGCCGCTCAGATTGCGCTGGCGCTGCGCAAAATGAAGAACGTAGTACCTGATTACCGGGAACCCAGCGCCATCAGGCTCGCAATTTCGCCCCTCGCGACTTCCTATGTTGAGGTGTGGGATGGGTTTGATCGACTGCGAGACCTTGTTTCTAGTGGTGATTACCGCACCGTGACGCCAGACGAGAGTCGCGTGACCTGATGGCTGGCTCTCACGAGAAAGCCGTCACCTACACGAGCTATCTCAAAGTGGAGGAACTGCTCTCGCTGCAGAAGCCGCTTTCTGAGGGCCCTGAGCACGACGAGCTCCTCTTCATCACCATTCACCAGGTTTATGAGCTGTGGTTTCAACAAATACTCCATGAACTTGCCGCTCTTCAGCCTGCCCTGGAGAGCGGTGACACCCACCGTTCTCTTGCGCTTCTTGGACGGGTGCGCACCATCATGAAGATTTGCGTGGCCCAGATTGATGTTCTGGAGACGATGACTCCTCTGCAGTTCCAATCGTTCCGCTCACGCCTGTCCTCAGCCAGTGGTTTTCAGTCAGCGCAGTTCCGCGAGCTCGAGGCTGTCCTTGGCCGTCGCGACTATGCGGGCGAGAACGCGGAACACGGCAGTGGCATGAAGATGGCCGAGCACTTGGTTCCAGGTTCACCTGCCCGGATTGCGGTCGAAGCAGCGATGTCGAGGCCGAGCGTGTGGGATTCGGCCCTTGCCTACTGTGATGCCAGAGGGCACGCGATGCCCTCTGACGTTCTCAATCGCGATGTCACCACCGGGTGGGAGGCTCGGGAGGATGTTCAGCAGGTGCTGATCAACCTTCACCACACCGACCCAGAGTCCTCGCTGGTGTGTGAAGCGCTCGTAGATCTTGATGAAGGCTTGGGAGAGTGGCGCTATCGCCACGTGAAGATGGTGGAGCGAACCATTGGCCGGAAGAAAGGAACCGGAGGGTCTGCCGGTGTTGCCTATTTGGCAAGCACCTTGTTCAACCCCTTCTTCCCAGACCTTTGGGACATCAGGAGTCAGTTGTAGGACTATTCCTAAAGAGCGAACGCCTTGTGGGTGGTGTGTAGTCGCAGACATCACCTGGACACAGCTGGGGTGGGGTCTTCGCAAAGATCCGGTAAAGCTCACACCCCACACAGATTCCAAAAGCTGCCTCCAAGAACATGAGAGCCAGGCAGAAGCTGCAGAACAGCAGCATGTATTCGTTCTGTACGCCGAAGAATCCCATGCCAAGACAGGCGATGAAGGCCATACCAAAGCCCAGAGACCACGCCAGAAGTTTCTGCTGCGCCCCGACCCACTCAGGGCGTTGCCGGCGCACAATCAGTGCGCCGAGCACCATGGAGGGCGCGAAACGATGGTCTAACCCGATGCGTATTCCCATGTCGATCATGAAGAGGAGCCCAAAGCCACGAACTGGTTGGAAGTCACCCGTGTAGAAGGCGTAGTTGACGGCGATGAAACCTGCGAGGAAAAGGATTCCCGCCGAGGCCCGCACCGCTCGCTCGTTGACAACGGGAATTTCGAAGCCCTCGACTCGTTCGCCAAAGCTTGGGTCCTTGGTTGAGGTTTCCGCCATAAGGACACTATACCCCAGGGGGTATAAACGTGAGAGCGTCGGCGCTGGCGGCCGTTACGTGCTTGACGCTTTGAGCTCAGAGAACGTGGCCAGCGCCTTGTCCCTACT
>CAZQIH010000027.1:0-11765 GCA_964593715.1 uncultured Microbacteriaceae bacterium | reverse complement strand
GAACGAGCACCATCGAGTGCTCCTGGAGGTTGTGGCCCTCACCGGGGATGTAGGCGGTCACTTCAGTACCGTTGGACAGCTTCACACGGGCGACCTTGCGCAAAGCCGAGTTCGGCTTCTTGGGGGTGGTGGTGTACACACGGGTGCATACGCCGCGCTGTTGGGGGTTGGCCTTCAGGGCAGGCGCCTTGGTCTTCTGGACCTTGGGCTTGCGTCCCTTACGGACCAACTGTTGAATCGTTGGCACAGTTCACTCCTTATTTGTGCTGCACGGTGACAGCTAATTGATGGTGGTTACTGGATGGTGTTGGATACTTCTCCACCACCCAGCGACATCGCACCAAGCTGTGCTTTCGCACCTTTGCTTGGTATGCCGTGGGGGCCGGCTTGCCAGTGTTTCCGCTGGTTTCGCCCACAACCCAATGTGGAAGTGATGACCCGTGTCAGCTCTTCCCAAAACTGGCAAGAAAGACGGGCGTGCCATCGCACACACAAATTCCAAGACTAATGGCGAAAAAGCCCTGGGTCAAATGATTTCCCCACATTTTCCAGCAATCACAGCCACCGCAGCACCAGCCACCAGAGCGGGTCCAAAAGCAATCGGATCGCTGGCGCTATGGCTTCCGCGGAGCAGTGCGATGAGCGCAACCAGTCCCCCGACAAGAAACGCCGCCACGCACTGCACCACGACCAACTGAAGGTCCAAGAAACCCAGATAAAAACCGAGCCCACCCTGCAGTTTCACGTCACCCCAGCCAAGTGCGTGCGGGGGTAGGGCAGCGGCGAGCGTAAACGCCCCCGCGCTCAGGGCTGCGGCAAGCAGCCCGCCCTGGACGCGCCCGGAATCATTGGCCACGACAGCCAAAATCCCAAGGCCCAGCGCGAAAGCGCCAGTCCCGCGGTTTGGCAAGCGGTGCTCTCGCAGATCTATCCGCGAGAGCAAAAGCCCTGCGATCCCAACCCCCAGGTGCATGAGCGCAAGCACGCCCTCAAGAATCATTCCCCGAGGCTAGGCGGGTCCGGAATCTGGGCGCCTTGGTTATCCCCAGAAACGAAGAAGGGGCCAGATTGCCTGGCCCCTTCTTGCAGTTCGTGCTGTGGTTACTTGTATCCGCCTTCAGAGCCCGAGTCTTCGGAGCTAAAGGTTTCAAAGTCCACAAACGAGAGGTCATCCGTTGCGCCAAACGCATCGTCAGCGGCGAAGAGCCTGGCCGGGTAGTGCTCGGCACGAGCTTCTTCGGTGGGCTCCACCGTGACGTTGCGATAGGTCTGCAAACCCGTTCCGGCAGGAATGAGCTTTCCGATGATGACGTTTTCCTTGAGGCCAACCAGTGGGTCGCTCTTGCCCTGCATGGCGGCTTCGGTGAGAACACGGGTGGTCTCTTGGAAGGACGCTGCGGAGAGCCACGACTCGGTAGCCAAGGATGCCTTGGTGATACCCATGACTTCCTGGCGAGCAGAAGCAGTCTTCTTGCCTTCGCCAAGTGCCTCACGGTTGAGGGTGTTGTAGCGACCGCGGTCAACGAGCTCACCAGGGAGCAGGTTGGTCTCACCGTGGTCAACCACGGTGACCTTACGCAGCATCTGGCGAACAATGACCTCGATGTGCTTGTCGTGGATCGGCACACCCTGTGAGCCATAGACGCCCTGAACGCCATCGACGAGGTGCTGCTGAACAGCGCGAACGCCCTTGACGCGAAGCACATCCTTGGGGTCAAGAAGACCCTCGTGGATTTGCTGGCCAAGTTCGACGTTCTGACCATCGGCGACCAGGAGAGTCATTCTCTTGGAGACCGTGTGGAGGACAGGCTCGTCACCGTTGTCCGGGGTCAAAGTGACCTTGTACTGGGTGTCGGTTTCTTCCACAGAGATGCGGCCGTTTGCCTCACAAATCGGGCTCGAACCCTTGGGGGTACGGGCCTCGAAGAGCTCGGTCACGCGGGGCAGACCCTGGGTGATGTCATCTGCAGAAGCAGAACCACCCGTGTGGAAGGTACGCATTGTCAGCTGAGTACCGGGTTCACCAATCGACTGGGCTGCGATGATTCCCACAGCCTCACCGAGGTCAACGGCGATACCCGAGGCCAAGGAGCGCCCGTAACACGCGGCACACACACCGACTGCGGACTCACAGGTGAGTACGGAGCGAACGGTGATCTCGCGGACTCCAGCGGAGACGAGCTCGTTGATGAGCACATCACCAACGTCAGCGCCGGCTTCGGCGATGACCTTGCCCTTGTCAGTGGTTGCATCAGCGGCGAGGTTACGGGCATAGACCGTGTTCTCGGCGTTGTTGGCACGGACCCATGCACCCTCGGAGTCCTTGACCGCGATGGTGAAGGTGATTCCCTTGGAGGTGCCACAGTCGGCTTCGCGAATAATGACATCCTGTGCCACATCGACCAGACGACGAGTCAGGTAACCAGAGTCTGCGGTACGCAGAGCCGTGTCGGCCAGACCCTTACGGGCACCGTGGGTAGCGATGAAGTACTCGGCCACGGAGAGGCCTTCGCGGTAGCTCGAGATGATCGGGCGGGCGATCACCTCACCGCGGGGGTTGGAGACCAAACCACGCATACCGGCGATGTTTCCGACCTGCAACCAGTTACCACGAGCACCAGAGGTGACCATGCGGTTGATGGTGTTGTCCTCAGGGAAGCTCGCGCGCATTTCGTCGTTGACTTCCTTGGTACACGCACTCCAGACCTCAACCAGCTCGCGACGACGCTCGACGTCTGAAATCAGACCCTTGTCGTACTGCGACTGAATCTTGGCAGCGAGCTTCTCGTACTTGGCAACGATGTCCTTCTTGTGCTTCGGGGTGAGCACATCGCTCAATGCCACCGTCACACCGGAGCGGGTTGCCCAGTAGAAGCCAGCATCCTTGACCCGGTCAAGGGTCTCAGCAACGGCAACCTTCGGGTAACGCTCGGCAAGGTCGTTCACGATCGAGGAGATCATCGGCTTGTCCGCGACAGCCTCAACCCAGGGGTAGTCCGCAGGAAGCAACTCGTTGAACAACGCACGACCGAGGGTCGTTTCGTGGATTGCGGAGCTGCCCTGAACGAATCCGGCAGGTGCGTCCTTGAGGTAAAGGCTTGCGATGCGGATTTTGATCTTGGCGTTCAAGCCGAGCGAGTGCTGGTCCATAGCCATGATGGCTTCAGCAATCGAGCTAAACGCACGGCCTTCACCGGTTGCACCCTCCTTGAGGGTGGTCAAGTGGTGCAGACCAATGATCATGTCCTGGGTGGGCACGGTCACCGGGCGTCCATCGGAGGGCTTCAAGATGTTGTTCGAGGCCAGCATCAAAATGCGGGCTTCGGCCTGAGCCTCCACCGAGAGCGGGAGGTGAACAGCCATCTGGTCACCATCGAAGTCAGCGTTGAAGGCAGCACAGACCAGCGGGTGGAGCTGGATTGCCTTACCTTCAACGAGCTGAGGCTCGAATGCCTGGATACCCAAGCGGTGCAGAGTTGGTGCGCGGTTCAAGAGAACCGGGCGCTCGCGGATGATCTCTTCGAGAACATCCCACACCTCGGGCCTGGAGCGCTCAACCATGCGCTTAGCGTTCTTGATGTTGCTCGAGTGACCGAGGTCCATCAGACGCTTGATCACAAAGGGCTTGAAGAGCTCGAGAGCCATCAGCTTGGGAAGACCACACTGGTGGAGCTTGAGCTGGGGGCCCACAACAATCACGGAACGGCCAGAGTAGTCGACGCGCTTACCGAGTAGGTTCTGGCGGAAACGACCCTGCTTACCCTTGAGCATGTCCGAGAGGCTCTTCAGAGCACGGTTACCGGTTCCGGTAACGGGGCGACCACGACGACCGTTGTCGAAGAGTGCGTCAACAGCTTCCTGCAGCATGCGCTTTTCGTTGTTGACGATGATCTCGGGGGCACCGAGGTCAAGGAGGCGGCGAAGACGGTTGTTGCGGTTGATCACGCGACGGTAGAGGTCGTTCAGGTCAGAGGTCGCAAAGCGGCCACCATCCAGCTGAACCATGGGGCGCAGCTCCGGTGGAATAACCGGAACAACTTCCAAGACCATGGAGGCCGGCGAAGCGCCGGTCTGCAGGAAGGCGTTGACGACCTTGAGACGCTTGATCGCGCGGATCTTGCGCTGGCCCTTGCCATTAGCAATCTCATCGTGGAGCTTCTCAGCTTCGCTCACGAGATCGAAGTCGAGCAGGCGCTGGCGGATTGCCTCGGCACCCATGTGGGCGTCGAAGAACATTCCATAGCGGTCCTGCATGTCCTGGAAGACAGCATCTTCGGCACGAAGATCGCCAACCTTCAGCGAGCGGAAGTCTTCCCAGACGCGCTCGAGGTGAGCGATGTCGTCATCGAAGTTCTTGCGAAGCGAGGCCATGTCCTTCTTGCCAGCGTCATCAGCCTTGCGCTTCTGGTCTGCCTTGGCGTTGTTGGCTTCGAGCTCGGCAAGCTCCTTCTCAAGCTCCGTCATGCGGTCGGCGATGAGCGCGTCGCGCTCCTTCTCCAACTGCTTAATCTCGAGCTGAAGCTCTTTCTCGAGCTCGGGCATTTCGCGGTGACGCGCATCCACGTCCACCTTGATGATCATGTAGGCGGCGAAGTAGATGACCTTTTCGAGGTCCTTCGGTGCCATGTCGAGGAGGTAACCGAGACGGCTGGGGACACCCTTGAAGTACCAAATGTGGGTGACCGGTGCGGCCAGCTCGATGTGTCCCATGCGCTCACGACGTACCGAGGACTTGGTGACCTCGACGCCACAGCGCTCACAGACAATTCCCTTGAAACGCACGCGCTTGTATTTTCCACACGCACACTCCCAGTCACGGCTGGGTCCAAAGATCTGCTCTCCGAAGAGACCATCCTTCTCGGGCTTCAGGGTGCGGTAGTTGATGGTTTCAGGCTTCTTGACCTCACCGTATGACCAGCCGCGGATGTGCTCCGAGGTGGCAAGGCCAATACGCAGGGCTTCAAACGTTGTTGCTTCCAGCACGATGTATCTCTCTCGTTAGTTCTGGCTCGGTCGTTACTTAGATTTCGTCCACGGACGAAGACTCGAAGCGAGTCGAGATGTTGATGCCAAGTTCTTCCGCAGCGCGGTACAACTCGTCATCAGAGTCCTTCAGCGAGACGGCCTGGCCATCTGCTGAGAGCACCTCGACATTGAGACACAGCGACTGCATCTCTTTCATCAAGACCTTGAAGCTCTCGGGGATACCGGGCTCCTGGATGTTTTCACCCTTGACGATGGCCTCATAGACCTTCACGCGACCGAGGATGTCATCGGACTTAATGGTCAGAAGCTCCTGGAGTGCGTAGGAGGCACCGTAGGCCTCGAGAGCCCACACCTCCATCTCGCCAAAGCGCTGTCCACCGAACTGCGCCTTTCCACCAAGTGGCTGCTGGGTGATCATCGAGTACGGTCCCGTCGAGCGAGCGTGAATCTTGTCGTCGATGAGGTGGTGGAGCTTCAGGATGTACATGTAGCCGACCGAGACAGGCTGGGGGAAAGGCTCACCGGAGCGGCCATCGAACAGACGGGCCTTTCCGGAGGAATCCACCAGACGCTTGCCATCACGAGTCACGAGGGTGGAGTCGAGCAGACCTGCAATCTCTTCCTCACTCGCGCCATCGAATACCGGGGTTGCGACCTTGGTGCCAGGAAGTGCTTCCTTGGCCTGGGCAGCAAGACGCTTAGCCCACGCTGGGTCACCGCTAACCTTCCACCCTTGCTTGGCTGCCCACCCGAGGTGGATTTCCAAGACCTGGCCGAAGTTCATACGACCGGGAACACCGAGCGGGTTCAAGATGATGTCAACGGGGGTTCCATCCTCAAGGAATGGCATGTCCTCGACAGGAAGAATCCTGGCGATAACACCCTTGTTTCCGTGACGACCAGCGAGCTTGTCACCCTCAGAGATCTTGCGCTTCTGAGCGATGTAGACGACGACCCTCTGGTTGACACCAGAGCCGAGCTCGTCGTCACCATCGACAGCGTCAAAAACCTTGACGCCAATGATGGTGCCCTGCTCACCGTGGGGAACCTTCAGAGAAGTGTCGCGAACTTCGCGGCTCTTCTCGTTGAAGATCGCGCGCAACAGACGCTCTTCAGCACTGAGCTCGGTTTCACCCTTAGGGGTGACCTTGCCGACGAGGATGTCGCCCGGGCGAACCTCAGCACCGATACGGATGATGCCTCGCTCGTCCAGGTTGGCCAAGAGCTCGGGGCCAACATTGGGCAAATCGCGAGTGATCTCTTCCTTACCCAGCTTGGTGTCGCGGGCGTCCACGTCATACTCCTCGATGTGAATCGAGGAGAGAGTGTCGTCCTTGACCAAGTTCTGGGACAGGATGATCGCGTCTTCGAAGTTGTAGCCCTCCCATGACATGAATGCCACGAGCAGGTTCTTACCCAGCGCCAATTCACCGTTCTCGGTGGCGGGGCCATCAGCGATGACCTGCCCGAGGTCGAGCTTGTCGCCGACACTCACGCGAATCTGGTGGTTGAAGTTGGTGCCCTGGTTCGAGCGGTCAAACTTGCGCAGGTAATAGGTCTTGGTGCCACCCTTGTCCTGCTTGACCACTGCGTGATCAGCCGAGACCTCGGTGACCACACCGGGAGCCTCAGCAACAATCACGTCACCGGCGTCAACAGCCGCGAAGGACTCCATGCCGGTTCCCACCAACGGGGACTCCGAGCGCAGCAGAGGAACAGCCTGACGCTGCATGTTGGCACCCATGAGTGCGCGGTTAGCATCGTCGTGCTCGAGGAACGGAATCAGAGAGGTCGCAACAGAAACCATCTGGCGGGGCGAGACATCGACATAGTCGACCGCTTCAGGGGCGACCAACTCGACCTCTCCACCCTTCTTACGCACGAGGATCCGGTCCTCGGCAAAGGTGCCATCGGCGTTCAGCGGAGTACCAGCCTGGGCGACGACGAACTCGTCTTCGTCGCTTGCGGTCAAGTAGTCAATGTTCTTGGAGACCTTGCCCTTGACCACGCGGCGGTAAGGAGTCTCGATGAAACCAAACGCGTTGATGCGAGCAAAGGATGCCAGCGAACCAATCAGACCAATGTTTGGGCCTTCAGGAGTTTCGATTGGGCACATACGGCCGTAGTGCGAGGGGTGAACGTCACGGACCTCAACACCGGCACGCTCACGGCTAAGACCACCGGGGCCCAGTGCCGAAAGACGACGCTTGTGGGTAAGACCAGAGAGTGGGTTGTTCTGATCCATGAACTGCGAGAGCTGGCTGGTGCCGAAGAACTCCTTGATCGCAGCGACGACGGGACGCACGTTGATCAGGGTCTGGGGCGTAATTGCCTCAATGTCCTGAGTCGTCATGCGCTCACGAACCACGCGCTCCATGCGGGAGAGACCAGTGCGAACCTGGTTCTGAATCAACTCACCAACAGCACGAATACGACGGTTACCAAAGTGGTCAATGTCGTCCACATCGAGACGAATGTCTACCTTCTTGCCCGAGCGGGTACCAGCAATCGTGGTGTGACCCTCGTGAAGAGCAACCAAGTACTTGATCGTCGCGACGATGTCATCAACGGTCAAGACCGAGGTGTCCAAGGGAAGCTCAAGGCCGAGCTTCCGGTTGATCTTGTAACGACCAACCTTCGCCAGGTCATAACGCTTGGGGTTGAAGTAGAAGTTGTCGATCAGCAGACGAGCCGCTTCGGCTGCAACCTGCTCGCCTGGACGAAGCTTGCGGTAGATGTCCTTGAGGGCTTCTTCCTTGGTGAGGATCGTGTCCTTCTCCAGGGCCTCCAGCACAGAGGAGAAACCAGCGAAGTGCTTCGCGATTTCTTCACTGGTGAGACCAAGGGCCTTCAGGAAGACGGTGACGGACTGCTTGCGCTTGCGGTCGATACGAACACCGACCTGGTCGCGCTTGTCGACCTCGAACTCCAACCATGCGCCGCGGCTGGGGATAACGCGTACGGAGTGGATTTCCTTGTCGCTGAGCTTGTCCACTGCAGACTCGAAATACACGCCGGGGCTACGAACCAACTGGGACACGACGACACGCTCGGTGCCGTTGATGATGAAGGTTCCCTTTTCGGTCATCAGAGGGAAGTCGCCCATGAAGACCGTCTGGGTCTTGATTTCACCGGTCTGGTGGTTCATGAACTCGGCCTCTACATAGAGAGGAGCGGCGTAGGTCTTGCCGCGTTCCTTGCACTCATCGATGGAGTACTTTTCCTCTTCGAGGTAAGGGTTCGTGAACGAGAGCTGCATGGTCTCGGAGGAGTCCTCAATGGGGGAAATCTCTTCAAAGATTTCCTCGAGGCCGCTCTTCGTGGAGACAACGGGATTGCCTTCGGCCTTGGCCTCGGCAATGCGCTTCTTCCACGCGGGGGAACCAACAAGCCACTCAAAGCTCTCGGTCTGCAGTGCAAGCAGATCCGGAACCTCGAGGGTGTCAGAGATTTTGGCGAACGAGAGACGCTGAGCGACTCGACCGTTCTTGGCGGGTGTAGTAGATGCGGAACGCGCAGCAGCCAAGAGTAATTACCTCCAGGGCTCGAAAGAGAGCCTCAATATGAGTGACCGAACATGTGGAAAGCTTCCGTTAGAACTCAGCTCAACGAGTTCACCCCGCCACTATTCTCGGGGCTCTCCGACCGACCACAATATGAGGGCAGGAGAAGTCAGGGAAGCAAACCTTTAGTGTATACGGTTTGATAACGATTTGTCCACCCTTGCTTGACTTCGGGGGCGAAACGCTTCTGTGGATGAATCCCTCGGCATGTCAGGCACGTTGGCTACCCTTCGAAGGTGGCATCAAGAGACTGGGTGGAACAGCGAGCGGCGGTGTTGCTCGCTGCTCATTCTTTGACTGACTGGTCGTTTGCATGGGACAACGCGAAGACCCGCTTTGGACAGTGCAGTCACCGATACCGGCGCATCACTCTGTCTCGATATCTCAGCGCAGCGGGATCAGAGGATGAATCTGAACAGGTGCTCTTGCATGAGATTGCCCACGCATTAGCCGGCGTTCGCGTGGGCCACGGAGAGAAGTGGCTACGGATTGCGCGCTCTATTGGCTACCGCGGGCAGCGCACCCACACGTCGCCAGCGGCAACCGAGCACGCAAAGTGGCGCGGGTTGTGCCCTGGCGGCCACGAAATCATCCGGTTTAGAAAACCGTCCAGGCCGATGTCCTGCGCCAAATGTGAGCGGCGGTTCAACCCGAGCTATCTCATCGTGTGGACGGAGAGGACTTACGCCTCGACCGTGACCTCTTTCCAAAACGCCACATAGTTCGCAAAGTCTGTGCCCACTCGCTCGGCAGCTCCGGGGCGAAGATTGGGATAGGACCACGCGCGATCCGGAAAAGCTTGGCCATCAACCGTGAGGGTGAAGTACTGGCACTCACCCTTCCACGGGCAGACATAGGGAGTGGGGCTCTTGGTGAAGTACTCGTCCTTGAGAGCTGAGGGCGGAAAATACCAATTGCCTTCAATCTTCACCAGCTGATCTTCGGCGGCTTCGGCAATGACTACGTTGTTCAAGAGAGCTTTCATAGCTGAAGCTTAGGCTTATCGGCTGATGGTCACCCGGGTAGGAGAGACTGATGAACGTGATGAGCTTTACGCGCCGAGTCGAACTCACCTGCACCGTCGCTGATGCCTTCGAAGCGCTTCATGATCCACAAGTCTTCCAACAGGTATCGAGACCTTTCCTCCAGTTCACACCGCTTAGGCCAGCCCAGTTCCCCGAGCTCTACGAGACTGGCAAATCGTACGTCGTTTCAGCGCGCGCGTTTGGACTCATTCCTCTGGGCACGCAGGAAATCAACCCGACCACCTCCAGTGACGCAGAGCGCTCCGTGTTTGTTGATAACGGGCGCGGGCTTGGCGGGGCACTGGGAGTCATGAAGCACTTCCACCACACGATGACCCTGGAACCCAGCGGCCGGGGGCCAACGGTGTTGACCGACACGCTCGAGTGGGGGGCCGGTGCTCTGAGCCCCGCCTTCTGGATTGGCTTTCGCTTCTTCTGGTGGTGGCGCCACATGGTGATGAAGCGACTTGCGCCAAGCTGGAGAAACCCCCAGACGGCATCCTGGGAGGCGCGCTACCAGAGCGCCACGATGTGGAGCGGGCGAGTGAACCCGACTCTGGTGAACCACGCGCCGTTGCGTCCGGGCGGGACCGCTCTCGACGTCGGAGCTGGGGAAGGTGCTGACGCGCTGTGGCTTGCGGAGCAGGGCTATTCGGTGACGGCGGTTGATGCCTCGACCTACGCCGTTGGGCGAGGGGAGGCGGAGCGCATCCGGCGCGACCGGGCTGACGGACAGACCCGCACAGTGCGCTGGATCGGTGCGAATGCGCTTACGGATGATCTCCCACAACCGCCCGTGGGATATGACCTAGTCGTGGCCCACTTTCTGCACCTCCCGCGGCCAGAGCGAGCCGTTATCTGGAAGAAGCTCGTCGACGCCGTTGCCCCCGGTGGAACGCTACTCATTGTCGGCCACCACCTCGACGACCTCGCCGCGGGCATTCGACGCCCGCCTGAAGAGCTCATGTTCGATAGCGATGAGCTCTCAGCCCTTGTCCCGAAGTCTTGGACCAAGTCCTCTGTTCATAAGGAGCAACGCCAACAGACCCTGGCGGATGCGAGGATCGTCACTGTGACTGACATCGTCCTCGTGGCACTGCGCTAGGGCAGGGCTCCTACGCTGGCGAGCGCAGCTTTCAGCAGAGCGCCCCGGCCGCCTTCAAGTTCCCGCAGGACTTCATCAGCCGTTACTTCTTCTGGTGTCATCCAGGTCATGTCCAGCGCGTCCTGGCGGGGTTCACAGGTGCCAGTAACGGGGACCACATAAACGAGCGAAACAGCGTGCTGCCGCGTGTCCACGTACTTTGCGCCGGGGAAGGGGAAGTACTCCGCCACATGAGCGGGCTGCATAGAGGAGGGCAGTTGCGGGAAAGCCATCGGGCCGAGATCTTTTTCGAGGTGGCGGAATAGAGCGTCGCGGACGCTTTCGCCAAACATCACGCGACCAGCGACCAACGCCCGTGCAATGGAACCCTCCGCAGAGACACGAAGCAACAAACCGACCTCGGTTACCTGGCCCATCCCATCAAGTCGAACGGGGACGGCCTCAACATAGAGAAGCGGCAAGCGCGACCGAATCTCTGTGAGCTCATCATCAGAGAGCCAGCCAGGATTCGGGTCGGGGGTTCTCGTGGAGGACATGGCTTCTTTTCTACTCTGATTCGCTGGCTTGTGGAAGACCACCGCGCGCGACGAGTGCTTCGGCAAGCGCATCGGGATCCACGTGCCACTGTGCGAACTCCTGGTCATCGATGTGAATCACAGGAATCTTCTCCCGATACTCGCTCTCCCACTCGGGCTTTTCCTGGAGATTACGGTGTTCGACCACCACATTGGAAAAGTTCTTCACAACACTCTGGATGACCAGATCCGCGTCATCACAGAGGTGACAACCGGGCTTACCAATCAGTCGGACCGTGATGCTCTTCACAGACTCACCCTATGCTGAAGTTCGAATGATGACAGTGACGTCGAAGTCGAAAAAGAGTTCGGGCTCCCCCGTGTTGGTGTTTGTTGATGTCGACAACACCTTGGTTCGCGGAGCGAGCATCTACATGTTTGCCATCGAAGCGTGGAAATCGGGATTCATCCGATGGCACCACGTCATTCCGGCGCTATTCCATCAGCGCTCCTTCATTAAGCAGGGCGAGACCACCAAGAGAGTCAAATCCACCAGGGAGCGAGCCCAAGC
>CAZQIH010000026.1:0-11883 GCA_964593715.1 uncultured Microbacteriaceae bacterium | reverse complement strand
CAGTTCTGAACCACCAAAGCGACCCATGCCGATAATGGCAAACTCCACACCGCCAGCGTCTCTGCGAGCAATCTGGCATATCCCCTCAAGAAATACTTCAGCGAGCTCGCTCATGGCGACACCGACGTGGCCGATATCGATTACTCCGACCATGCTGCCCAGTGCGATTCGTAGAAGTTCTCTGCGGCGTAGCTGCCGAAGTGCACCGCTGGCTCCGGCCTCATCGCTCGAGTGCCGATCCAGGGTTGCGCGCACTTCGTCGCGCAAAGACTCAAGCTCCCTGGGCACCAAGTCATCGTCGCTATCGAGCCATGCTGCGCCTTCGGGAATTCGCCCCAGGAGTGCTGAGACGTAGCGGCTGGTGGAGAGAACAGCGGTGAGTCGATTGGCAGCTCCAGACGAGTCGCGCAACATTCGCAAAAACCAGTGGGTTTCCCCCAGATCATCGCTGAGTGTTCGAAACGCCAAGAGCCCACCGTCTGGATCTGTGCCCTCCGAGAGCCACGACAGCAGCACGGGCAGTAACGTCCGCTGGATGGCAGCCCGCCTCGACACACCCTGCGTCAGCGCGCTGATGTGGTGAAGTGCGCCGCCTGGATTCCGGAACCCTGAAGCTTGCAGCCGCAAGGATGCCTGCTCGCTAGTCAGCTCCACCCCGGCAGTGGCAAGCCCGGCTACCGCGGAGAGGAGGGGGCGGTAGAAAAGCTTCTCGTGGAGGCTTCGCACCGAGCGCTGAATACCCCGCCAGTGGGCCACCAAATCATCGGCCGTGTCCGCCAACTGGGTCGAGCGCGCGAGCACTCGAACGGCATTCTCATCCCGGGGCATCAGGTGGGTTCGCTCGAGTTTGGAGAGTTGAATACGGTGCTCCAGCAGGCGGAGTGTCCGATAGGCGAGATCGAACTCGGCGGCTTCTGTGCGCCCGACGTAACCAGCATGTGACAGCGAGCGAAGTGCGCCCAGGGTGTCAGCGAGGCGGACGCTTTCGTCGTTGGCGCCGTGAACCAGCTGAAGAAGCTGGATGGTGAATTCAATGTCCCGTAGTCCGCCCGGGCCCAGTTTGATCTGGTAATCCACATCCTCCGGGGGGATGTTGGCTGTCACGCGTTCACGCATGCGCTGGACTTGTTCGACAAAACCGGGGCGCTGTGACGCGGCCCAGATCATCGGTTCGAGAGCAGTTCGATAGCGCTCCCCCAAGTCACGGTCTCCCGCAAGCGGGCGCGCCTTAATGAGCGCTTGGAACTCCCAATCGCTCGCCCACCGCTGGTAGTAGGCGATGTGAGAGTCAAGGGTGCGCACAAGCGCACCATCTTTACCCTCGGGTCGCAGATTCGGGTCGACTTCCCAGAGGCCAGGCTCGATGCCGAACTCCGTGATCCCTCGGGCCGTGTCGCGAGCCAGCGCTGTGGCGCCGGCGAGAACCTTCTCCTGGTCCTGGCCGCCTGGAACCTCGGTCACATAGATAACGTCAACATCGCTCAGGTAATTGAGTTCAGCCGCGCCAGCTTTCCCCATTCCGATGATGGCGAGCGGGACCTCGCTTGGTTCCAGCTGGTGGTGTGCTCGCGCCACGAGGAGGGACACATCGAGGACTGCCCCTGCCATGTCGGCCAGGGCACGAGCCACCATTTCGACGACAGCAAGCGGGCTGTCGGACTCGGAATCCCAGAGCGCCAGCGCACACAATGCCCGACGATACGCCACGCGAAGAGCGGTGACGGCGGGCTCACCCCTAAGTCCCTCTACTGCAGTCGCAAAGAGGCGGTGATAGCCGGCCTGGTTCGGTAGTCGGGTGAGAGTAGTCCCAACGACATCCCACTGGTCTGGGCGTCGCAAGAGGAAATCACCAAGACCCGAGCTGACCCCGGTCAGCGTGATTAGTCGCCGACGCGTGGCCGCCTTCGACCACAGCGAGGCAAAACGCGCATCATCCTTGTCACGAAGGGCGAGGAGCGTCTGTGCCGCAAGGTCAGGGTTTGCTGCGTGGGCGAACTCCTCAGGCTGCGCCTGAAGGCTCTCGAGTGCAATGTTTGCCTTGTCCAGGTTCTCAAACCCTGCCCGGGCCACGAGCGTGAGGGCTGATGGGGGCCTTCGCATAAGCGCGAGAGCTTAGAGAAGTTCGAGGTTGCGGGAGAGCTCGTAGGGAGTGACCTGCGCGCGGTACTCCATCCAGTCCCGCTTCTTGTTGAGCAATACGTAGTTGAAGACCTGTTCACCAAGAGTCTCAGCAACCAGTTCGCTCTCCTGCATCAACTCCAAAGCCCGATCCAGGCTTGCCGGAAGTGGTTCGTAACCGAGCGCCATCCGTTCGCCTTCACTGAGCTCCCACACGGTGTCCTCGGCCTCTGGAGGCAGCTCGTAGTTTTCGGAAATTCCCTTGAGCCCAGCTGCCAACAGCACAGCAAAGGCCAGGTACGGGTTGGCTGCTGAATCAATTCCGCGATACTCCACGCGAGCGCTTTGACCCTTGCCAGGCTTATACAGGGGCACCCGCAGCAAGGCCGAGCGGTTGTTGTGACCCCACGTCACATAGCTCGGCGCCTCGTGACCGCCCCAGAGGCGCTTATAGGAGTTCACAAACTGGTTAGTGATGGCCGTGAACTCGGGCGCGTGGCGCAGAACACCCGCGACAAACGAGCGTCCCACCGCGGAGAGCTGATACTTCCCTGCTGGGTCAAAGAACGCGTTGGTGTCACCTTCAAAGAGCGAGAGGTGGGTGTGCATTCCGGAGCCTGGGTGCTGAGCCAGAGGTTTTGGCATGAACGTCGCATAGACGCCCTGCTCAATAGCGACCTCCTTGATGACCGTGCGGAAGGTCATGATGTTATCCGCAGTGGTCAACGCATCCGCATAGCGGAGGTCAATCTCATTTTGACCGGGGCCAGCCTCGTGGTGGCTGAACTCAACGGAAATGCCGAGGTCTTCCAGCATGCGCACCGCGCGACGACGGAAGTCGTGCGCGGTTCCACCGGGGACATTGTCGAAATAGCCGGCGGAATCGACCGGTTCGGGGCCGTTGGGGCCATAAGAACTGGATTTCAGGAGATAAAACTCAATTTCTGGGTGAGTGTAAAAGGTGAATCCCAGATCCGCGGCTTTCTCCAGCTGGCGCTTGAGAACATAGCGGGGGTCTGACACTGCCGGTTGACCATCAGGGGTCGTAATGTCGCAAAACATACGCGCAGTGGGGTCGATCTCACCCCGCCACGGAAGAATTTGAAAAGTGGTCGGGTCTGGGTGAGCCAACACATCGGCCTCAAACGCACGGGTGAAGCCCTCAATTGATGAGCCATCGATACCGAGGCCCTCGGTGAACGCACCTTCAACCTCGGCGGGGGCAATAGCAACCATCTTCAACGTGCCCACCACGTCGGTGAACCACAGTCGAATGAACTTAACGCCGCGCTCTTCGATCGTGCGCAACACAAAGTCTCGTTGTTTGTCCATCGTTCCCTCACAGCATCGCCGGACTGGAGTAATTCCTTGGCATTAGGCTACTCGGTATGCCCCGTCTTCGCTTGGCTATGGCCCAAACAAACCCGATTGTGGGCGACTTTCGGGGCAATAGTGAGCGCCTACTTGAAATGGCCACCGACGCCTACTCCCAGGGTGCCCAGGTGTTCCTCACCGGCGAGCTTGCGCTAACCGGATACCCCATTGAAGATCTCGCCCTGCGCGACAACTTTTTGACCAGTGCGGCCCGCCACGTCAGCAATTTCGCCCACCTTCTCGATGTCGCAGGCATGGGCGACCTCGTCGTGGTTCTCGGCCACCCCGATGGCCCCCACCCGGTGGAGAGCGATCCCACCGCCCCCCACCAGCCAGCACGGGCGCACAATGCCGCCAGTGTCCTTCACCGCGGCCGCGTGCAGGCCACCTACGCCAAGCACCACCTGCCCAACTACGCAGTGTTTGACGAGTTTCGAACCTTTGTCCCAGGTTCCGAGAGCCTGATTGTTCGGGTGGCCGGCGTTGACCTAGGGATCGTGATCTGTGAGGACCTCTGGCGCAGTAGCGGCCCGGTCGCAGCACTCACCGGATACCCCCTGAGTGCACTGTTGGTTCCCAACGCTTCCCCTTTTGAAAGGGACAAGGATTTGGTTCGCGCGCCACTGGTCACAACCCGTGCGCGCGAGATGAATACGACCGTCTGCTACGTGAACTTAGTCGGTGGCCAAGACGATCTCGTCTTTGATGGCGACAGCATGGTGATCACCCCAGCCGGCGAGCGCATCGCGACCGGCGCCCGCTTCGACGAGGACCTGATTGTGGTTGACCTGGAGGTTGCTGCAAGCGTTCGCGAAGCCGCACTCCCCTCAGACACGACGCGAATTTCTCTGGAAGGCGCCAGGATGGCGCCCAAGACCGCACTGCCAGAGCGAGCATCAGAAGACATGAGCGAACTCGCTGTGATCTGGAAGGCGCTCGTAACTGGCACCCGCGATTACGTCCTAAAAAATGGGTTCCCTGGCGTGCTGCTGGGGCTCTCCGGTGGCATTGACTCAGCTGTGTGTGCGGCAATCGCAGCGGATGCGCTGGGCGCAGAGAAAGTCTTCGGGGTCAGCATGCCAAGCGTCCACTCCAGCGCTCACTCGAAGGACGATGCCGCAGACTTGGCCGAGCGCATCGGGCTGAATTACCGAGTTGAGCCCATCCAAGGCCTCGTCGCGCCATTTGATCAACAACTGGGCCTCACTGGCTTAGCCGCGGAGAATGTGCAAGCCCGAGCCCGAGGTGTTCTGCTGATGGCGCTCTCGAACGCGGAGGGACACCTCGTTCTCACGACAGGGAACAAATCTGAGCTTGCTGTGGGTTATTCGACCATCTACGGCGACGCCGTTGGCGGTTACGCCCCCCTCAAGGACGTGCCAAAAACTATGGTGTGGGCCCTTGCCAGGTGGCGAAATGAGGAGGCCACCAGGAGGGGTGAGACCCCACCCATCCCGCCGAGTTCGATCGAGAAACCACCGAGTGCCGAACTACGACCAGGCCAAACCGACCAGGACAGCCTCCCCGACTATGACGTTTTGGATGAGATTCTCGACCTGCTGATTGTCGAGGGCCTCGATGAGCCACAAATCGTGGCCCGGGGGTTCGAGCCAGACCTCGTCCGCGAGATCGTTGCAATGGTGGGCCGTGCAGAGTGGAAACGCCGCCAAGGCGCTCTGGGCCCGCGGATTTCAAGCGTGGCGTTCGGCCGTGATCGTCGCTTGCCGGTCACCCAGAGAATTACCGGAACTGACAGACCCCACTAGGCTTTCTGCATGTCTGAGGCACCGAAACGAGTCAGAGTTCGCCATTTCGCCAAAGCCAAGGCTGAGGGCATTCGGATTACTGGTCTCACGAGCTATGACTTTTTGAGCGCTGGCATCTTTGACCGGGCAGGAATAGATTTCCTGCTGATCGGAGATTCAGCCGGTAATGCTGTATTTGGCTATGACACGACTGTTCCGGTCACGGTCGATGAGCTGATTCCGTTGTGCCGGGGGGTGGCGCGGGCAGCCAAGAGAGCACTGGTGGTCGCTGATCTGCCCTTTGGCTCCTACGAAGGCGGACCCGATGACGCGCTGCGCACCGCAGTGCGCTTCATGAAAGAAACCGGCGTTCACGCCGTCAAACTCGAAGGTGGGGTTCGCTCGGTAGCTCAGATCGAACGCCTTGTCGGTGCGGGCATTCCCGTGATGGGCCACATTGGCTACACCCCCCAATCCGAACATGGTCTTGGCGGACACGTGGTTCAGGGCCGCGGGGCTAGCAAGGACGCACTCATTCGAGACGCCCTGGCTGTTGAAGCAGCGGGTGCTTTCGCTGTGGTTCTCGAGATGGTCCCCCGCGAAGTTGCCAAGGAGGTCACTGAAGCTCTCCACATTCCGACAATCGGTATTGGGGCAGGCCCCGACACCGATGGCCAAATTCTGGTGTGGACGGACCTTCTGGGGCTCAACACCGAGAGAATTCCACGGTTTGTGAAGCAATATGCGAACCTTGAGCAAACGCTCCTGGACTCCGTGGGCAAGTGGCGCGATGACGTCACAAGCGGGTCTTTCCCCGCCAGCGAGCACTCGTTCACTGACGACTAAGGTCTCGTTTCTTCCTCATCCCATTCGCGCGAGCGCTCACGAGCAATCTCGGGCGCTCGGGCAGCCTCCTCCGCGGAGGCAAAGGGCCCGTCACGATGCAGGCCCAATGACTTCCGGCCTTTTTCAACCTGGCCGGTCTTGTGGTTGTACCACCACTGCTCTGGCTCTGCCACCCTGGACTCCCGTTTAGACTTGAGGTGTGCCTCGCGATTCTTCAGGAAACCTCACCCCTGGAATCATTGGCCCCCTGCGACCTGTCCCCGACTCTATCGTCAGGCCTGAATATGTGGGCAAGCGGGCGCCGGCAGAGCATGTTGGCGACGACGTGTATTCCTCGGAGGAAATCGAGCGTATTCGTGCGGCCGGAAAGATAGCTGCGGGCGCAGTAGAGGCAGTCGGGGCAGCGATTGCACCGGGCGTCACCACCGATGCCCTGGACGCCATTGCCCACGACTTTGTGATCAGTCATGGCGCGTATCCCTCAACGTTGGGCTACCGCGGTTACCCCAAGTCTTGCTGCACCTCACTCAACGAGACGATTTGTCACGGAATTCCTGACAACACGGTCATTAACGACGGCGACATCGTGAATATCGACATCACGGCCTTCCTCGATGGCATGCACGGCGACCTCAACAAAACCTTCATTGCCGGAGAGGCGAGTGAAGAGGCCCGACTGCTCGTTGAGCGCACTGAAGAGGCCCTACGACGCGCAATCATGGCCGTTGCGCCCGGTCGACACATCAATGTGATTGGCCGGGCGATTGAAGCCTATGCCTCCAGGTTCGGCTACGGCGTCGTGCGTGATTTCACCGGACACGGTGTTGGCCGGTCTTTTCACTCTGGTCTGATCATCCCCCACTACGACGCCTCGCCACAGTTCGACCAGCTCATGGTCCCCGGCATGGTCTTCACGATCGAACCCATGTTGACCCTTGGCACGATTCACTGGGATATGTGGGCCGATGGCTGGACTGTCACCACCAAAGACAAGGCACTCTCCGCGCAATTTGAGCACACACTGGTCGTAACGGAGACTGGCGCAGAGATCCTGACGCTGCCATGACCACAGCTATCGGAATCGACATTGGCGGCAGTGGCATCAAGGGTGCTCGGGTGAACGTTGGCACCGGCGAACTGCTGAGCGAGCGGATCAAATATCCGACCCCGGCAGGAGGACACCCCGGGGACATTCTTGCCACAGTGGAGCAGATTCTGAGGGACCTGGATTCGTCCAGGGAAGAGCTCATGGGAGTCTGTTTTCCCGCTGTCGTTCGTCACGGGGTCACCATGTCTGCGGCGAATGTCTCGCCAGACTGGATTGGTTTTCCCGCGGAACGCCACTTTGCGGATTCGCTAGATCGAGAGGTTCACTTCATTAACGACGCCGATGCGGCTGGTTTTGCCGAAGCCCGCCTGGGTGCCGCGAGGAACGTCGCGGGTCTCGTGATCGTTGTCACACTGGGGACAGGAATTGGCACAGCGCTGATCTCGGATGGTGTTTTGGTCCCGAACGCAGAGCTTGGGCACCTAGAGGTCGATGGGGCCGACGCTGAGTTGCGCGCCTCCAACTCAGCAAGAGAGCGTGAGGGCTTGAGTTTCGAGCAATGGGGGTCGCGACTAACCCGCTATTTCAGCCACGTTGAGATGCTGTTCTCCCCGGACCTGTTTGTGATTGGTGGCGGGGTGTCCAAGGAGCACGACGAGTTCTTCCCCCACATTCACATCACCACTCCGATTAAACCCGCCCAGCTGCTCAACAATGCGGGAATTGTCGGCAGTGCAGTTCTGGCGACTCTGAACCACTAGCTCGGCAGCGCGAACTCCTGGAGTTCCTCCAGCATCGAGGGCTCGACCAGTAAACGCATTTGGGTCCCGTGCTCGGTGTAGGACGTCTCCGTGATCACCGCGACATCGTGAAGTCTGGCAACGAGGTCGCCTCGGTCAAAGGGAACAATGATGTGTGCCGGGACGCTCGGGTGTGGCAGTAACTCGTCGATTCGAGCCATCAGGAGGTCAATACCCTCCCCCGTCTTGGCCGAGACGAACAGAGCGCCGGGCTGAAGGCCTCGGAGCTGCATGCTGGTGCCACTATCGACAAGATCGGCTTTGTTAAAGACCACAATCTCTGGCACGTTGGACGCCCCCACATCGGAGATAACATCGCGAACGGTTGCCAACTGGGCGCCGGGGTCCGGGTGTGAAGCGTCCACCACGTGGACGATCACATCAGCTTGGCCCACTTCTTCCAAAGTTGAACGAAATGCCTCCACCAATTGGTGTGGCAACTGCCGAACGAAACCCACGGTGTCGGTCAAGGTAAACGCAGTTCCTGAGGGCGAGGTGGCCTTGCGCACGGTCGCATCCAGGGTGGCAAACAGTGCGTCTTCAACGAGCACGCCCGCGCGGGTGATGCGGTTGAGAAGAGACGACTTCCCCGCATTCGTATAGCCAGCAATCGCAACGTTCGGAATACCGGTGCGTTTGCGCTGCTGACGCTTAGTCTCGCGGGAAGGGCCAAACGAGGCTATTTGCTTGCGAAGCCTGGCCATGCGGGTGTTGATTCGCCGGCGATCCAGCTCAATCTTTGTTTCACCCGGACCACGGCTTCCCATACCGGCGCTTGCACCACCGACTTGACCACCGGCCTGGCGGCTCATCGATTCACCCCACCCACGGAGCCTCGGCAGCAGGTACTGAAGTTGAGCGAGCTCCACCTGCGCCTTACCCTCACGGGTCTTGGCGTGCTGGGAGAAAATATCCAAAATCACCGCGGTTCGATCAATTACCTTGACCTTCACCACGTCCTCCAGTGCGCGACGCTGGGAAGGGGCAAGTTCTGTATCGGCAACGACGGTGTCAGCACCGAGTTCCTGGATGAGTTCCTTGAGCTCCTGGGCTTTGCCCTTCCCCAAATACGTGGCCGCATCGGGGTGGGGTAAACGCTGCAGCAGCCCATCGAGCACTTGAGCGCCCGCTGTTTCACACAGCGCTGCCAACTCCCTCAACGAATTTTCCGCGTCAATGACCGTTCCCTGGCTATAGACACCGATCAAGACAACCTTTTCGAGGCGAAGTTGCCGATATTCAACCTCGGTGACGTCTTCAAGCTCGGTGGACAGGCTGGAAACGCGGCGGAGAGCTTGCCTCTCCTCCAAATCCATGTCACCACGAGTGACACCGGAGAACGGGCTCACAGCAGCCCCGGAGGACCCGCGGAACACTGTCACAGGAGCAGATTCGTCCTCTGCGGCAGAGAGAATACGGTCAACGTCGTCCCTGGGTGTGCCTGAATTACGGGTCATAGGGTTCCCAGCGTACGCCTGTGGGGGCGCATCGTGCTGGGAATCTACGCAACGGGACGTTTGCGCCCATCGTTGGCCGTCCTGGTCGCGAGAAGCACGATGTCAATGAGCCACCAGAGCCCAGCGCCGCCACCAGTGATGAGCTTCAGAAAACCTAAACCGCCACTACCCAGATAAAAGCGGTCAACACCGAGATATCCCAGCAGGATCGAGAGCACGAGAGCGACCGTCCAGTTCTTGGGCGAGAAAACGCCAGGAATCCGGTGCGCGGGGAATTCGTTGCCCGTAGACACATCGACGACGGGGGTGTCCCTGGTGATGGTGCGGGACGCCGCAAGCTCTGCGAGCATCGCTGTGTCAGCGGCCATCTCAGGCGAACCTGGAATCTTGACAATCCATGACGACATTGCGAACCTGCCTTTTTCTCGTTAGCCCCAGGCTATCGATGGCCTGCGACAGCGAATCGTCGTTAGCGCTGTTCGTCAGCGCGGGAAAGGCGCTGGGAGATGTAGACGGGGATAAGCGAGAGCAGAATCACCACGGTTGCCACAACATTCACCACACTGGCCTGGTTGGGGCGTGCCATTTCTTTGAGAATCCACAGTGGCAACGTGTCGACCCCGGGCGGGGCCGTGAAGATCGTCACGTAAACCTCGTCAAAGCTCAGCGCGAACGCCAGCAGGGCACCAGCAATGAAGGATGAGCGGAACTGCGGGAAAGTAACCAAACGGAAGGTCTCAAAAAGGCCGGCGCCAAGATCCATGGAGGCCTCTTCGAGGCTGGGGTTCATGCGCTTGAGCCTCGCGAACACGTTGTTGAAGACCATCACAATGCAGAAAGTGGCGTGGGACACAATCAGGCCGAAATAGCCGATGTTGATACCGAGCGGGCTCAAGAAGTTCGAGTAGGTGTTCGAGAAGGCGACGCCGGTGACCACACCGGGAAGAGCAATCGGAAGAACAACCAAAAGGTTGATGGTCGAGCGACCAAAGAAGTCATAGCGATTCAGAGCAAAGGCGACCAGGGTGCCAAGAATCGAGGCAATCACCATTGCCGCTGAGGCCACAATCACGGAATTCAGCAAAGCCAGCCGAATAGGTTCGTAGTCCACGGCAAAGAGCCACCACTGGAGCGAGAACTCTTCGATGGGCCACGACGAGAGCTGCGCGGTGTTGAAGCTGTTCAGAACCACCACGAGTAGCGGGACATACATGAACAACAGGACGCCAATGACGATGGAGCCAAGGCCCCATTTAGCGATGCGCGACATCTGGAGCATGACTACATCCTCTCCAGCGAGCCGGTGCGCCTGGCGACCATCAAATACATGACCACAAAGGCAATCGGCACCATCGAGAAGGCCGCGGCGACGGGTGGGTTCAAATTGATGTTAGAGGCGATGATGCTGCCGATCATCTGTGTGGCACCACCGGTGAACCTGGCCGCCAGATAGTCGCCGAGGCTGAGAGAGAACGTGAACACCGAGCCCGCGATGATCGCCGGAATAATCAGCGGGATGACCACTCGAGCGATGGTCACAAAGGACTTAGCCCCCATGTCGGCCGAGGCATCAAACAGGTTGTTCGGAATCTGGCGAATGGCGGTGAAAACAGGCAGAGCCATATAGGGGAACCAGAGATAGGTCAGCGTGATTATCGCCACCCAAATGTTAAAGCCAGGGCTCTGGACCCCAAACGGGCCTAGTGCCCAGTTGATGAAGCCGTTCTCAGTGAAGACAAGACGCATGGCGAGAATCTTGACCAGGTAGCCGGCCCACAGCGGCAGAGTAATCGCTACGGCCAGGAGGTTGCGCACCAGGGGCGAGGCAAGCTTCGCCATGTAGATGCCTAGGGGGACGGCAAAAACGATTGAGATTGCCGTCACCGCGAGCGCCATCCCGAGAGTGCGGAGCGACGTGGAGAGATACGCGGGAACAGCGATGATGCTGACGAAGTTTTCGAGGGTGAAGCCAGGGCTAACCCGGGAAGTAAAGGGGTTGATCACCCAAAACGCGGTCACCAGCAAGAGGAACAGCGACACGATGTACACGCCGACCAACCAGGTCATCGGAAGGGCCAAAAGACCAATGAGGCGGACCCTGGAGCGCTGAAAAAGATAGGTGGAGGCGCGCTTGGTGCCCTCGGTGCCCACGGACCGTGTCCGCGGTGCCTCCTGGTCAACCGTGCTCATGCGTGCTCCTGAGTAACAAATTGTGTGGCCCCGAGGGGCCGGGCGGCAGGCTCAGTGTGAGCCCACCGCCCGGATAAGGGGTTTAGCCCTTAACGGTCAGCCAAGCGTCGGTCCAGTCTTGGAAGCTGGTGCACTTGACGTCGGTGCGTCCATCGATGCACTGCTCAATGGGGGTGGTCCATGGCCAGATCCTGGAGAAGAACTCCTCGTCCTCGGCTGCGAACTCATCACAGTGAGCCTGTGCTTCTGCGCTGGTAGCACAGAAAGCGATGTTGGCAGGCGCCATACCGAAGTTCATGGCGATA
>CAZQIH010000025.1:0-12015 GCA_964593715.1 uncultured Microbacteriaceae bacterium | reverse complement strand
ATCGGCCCTGTCGGACTGGTTGAAGGACAGAAAGACGAGGGACATCACACAAGTGCCCCTGGAGGGAGTCGAACCCCCAACCTTTTCCTTAGGACGGAACCGCTCTTCCATTGAGCTACAGAGGCGTGGAGCATAAGTCTAGCGAGGCCTCGTTGTCACACCACCTGACTAGGGTTTGTGGAGTGAAGATATATTTGGCCACCATCGGCTCCCGGGGAGACAACGAACCCTTCCGCGCACTAGCCCGCGAAGCTGCTGCCGCGGGCCACGAGGTTTTCTTTGCTCACACCTCTGATTTATCTTCCGAGCCCTATGACTCCTACGCCACGCTCTCGTTGCCCGGCTCCTTCGAGGCGCTGATCGCCGACCAGGGTGTGTCCATCACCCGGGCAGTGCTGAACTACCGCAGCACCATGAAGCCGATGCTGGAGGCCGCCTACCAGGCGGTGGTCGAGCAGATTCAGGAGATCTCACCGGATGTGGTGGTCTATCACCCGAAGCTCGTGACCGCGCCGGCCGCCGCACACGCTGTGGGCGCGATCGCAGTGATTGTCGAACTTTTCCCCACGCTTACGCCAACAACTGAGTTCCCGGCCCTCGGTCTTCCCCACGGGCTCCCCGGTTTCCTCAACCGGGCAAGTTTTGGACTGCTTCAGTTGGCACTTGCCTCGGCTTCAGCACCCGCCAAGAAGGTCGCCAAAGAACTTGGCGTGCTTCGGCACGAGCCAGACCTGACCCTCTGTCCCGTGAGCCAAGCTCTCGTGCCACAGCCGGCGGACTGGCCATCCCACGCACTGGTCACAGGGCAATGGTCATCGCCGACGGTCGGATCAATCGACGCCGAGCTTCACGACTTCCTCGCTAGTGGCCCTGTCGTCTATGCGGGTTTTGGCTCGATGAAAGATAGCCGCGGCGCCAAGCGAGCCGCACTGATTGTTGAGGCTGCCAGGCTTCTTGGTTTCAAGACACTGCTGGTCACCGGCTGGGGAGGGCTTGAGCCCTCCAGCCATCACGTCGATGCCCCAGACGTCATGGTGCGAAGTTCAGTTCCACACTCTGAGGTGCTACCCCAGGTCGCAGTAGCTATTCACCACGGCGGTGCTGGCACCACTCACGCGGTGGTGCGCGCGGGGATACCGAGTGTGATCATGCCCTTCGTTGCCGACCAGCCGTGGTGGGCAGCGCGGCTGAAAGTCTTGGGCCTTGGTCCAGGGGCCGTATCGAAGTCACTCACTAACCCCAACGCCCTGAAGCGCGCGATGGTGAGAGCAATCGAGTGTGCTGATGCGGTGCGCACAGCAGCCGAGTTCATGGCGCTAGAAGATGGGCTTGGACGCGCGCTGTCACTCATTGAAGACGCCGAAGCCGGCGTGCAAGACCTGCGCCCAGCTACCTAGGCGGCTTGAGCTAAGTACTCTTCCCAGTGCGGCTGAGGACGCTCGATACCGCGCACCAGCCAAGCTGTTCCAAAGGGTGTCTTCGGAGCGTTCAGCAAACGCCACCCCATTTCCTGGGGGGTGCGGTCACCCTTGATGTTGTTGCACTTCAAGCAACAAGCCACGAGGTTCTCCCACTCGTCACGCCCACCGCGTGAGCGCGGGATGACGTGATCAATCGTGCTCGCGGATCCATCACAGTAAGCGCAGCGGTGACCGTCTCGGCGCAGAACACCTCGTCTGGAGACGGGAACATGGCGGTTGTGGGGCATTTTCACGTAGCGGGTCAAAACAATCACGGAGGGTCTCTCCCACGAGCCATCGGCGCTGCGCACCGGATTACGCTGATCGCTCTCAACGATGACCGCTCTGCCATTCATGACAAGAACCAGTGCTCGCCGGAAAGACACAACCGAGAGTGGTTCATAGCCGGCGTTTAATACGAGGGTTCGCATACTTACCTCCTGGGTGGCACTCGCCTGGAGGGCGAGTTCTGACCGGGTCATGCGAGACCCCCGAAACCCCTGTTAACACAAACGACACCATCGAAACTCGATGGTGTCGTGACGGGGCCTTGGCGCAGACAACTGACGCAGGGCCGGTGACTACCCAGTATCCGAAAGTGAGCGCGAGTATCTCTGGGAGAGATACTGACTCGCCTGGACATTGGTTTACCCCCTGCTGGTTGCGACTCGCAGTGGCCTAAGGCTAACCCGGCGACCTGAAAGCCACCCGCTATGAAACGCCGGGGCGTGGTGCTTAGGCTGCGAGGTAGAGATGGTGAGCGATATCCGCGGAGACCACCACAGCGCCGTTCATGGCCGCCGCCTCAACACGGTAGCCAGCTGCGTCTTTGCTCACGGTGACCCTGGCGCCTGGCATCAAGCCGGCATTCTTGAATTTCTTGAGAAGGTCCGGGTCAAACTGCGCTGGCTCACCAATGCGACGCAGGATTCCAGAGGTGGTCTGGTCGGTGAGCGCATCTGTCACCCGAATCACACCGGCCAAAAAGTCTTCAGACTTTGGCCCACCGATTTCCTGCATGGCAGGAATCGGATTGCCATAAGGAGACTCGGTGGGCTCGCCCAACATCGCAATCAAGCGCCGCTCCACGTTTTCACTCATTACGTGTTCCCAGCGGCAGGCCTCTTCATGGACGAGCGACCAGTCCAAACCAATCACGTCTGCCAACAAGCGCTCCGCGAGACGGTGTTTCCTCGTGACCTGGATGGCCTTCGTGCGGCCCTTCTTCGTCAGCGCTAATTGGCGGTCAGCCTCGACGACCACAAGGCCATCGCGCTCCATGCGCGCAACGGTCTGTGAGACGGTGGGTCCGGAGTGTCCAAGACGCTCGGAAATCCGAGCCCTAAAGGGCGGAATGCCTTCTTCCTCCAAGTCGATGATGGTGCGCAGATACATCTCCGTTGTATCGACGAGATCAGTCATGATGGTGGGTCTCCGTGAACCAGAGGGTTATGAGGTAAGGCTTAGCTTACTCGCAGGACTCCAGCAGAGGGCGCTCGTAGGAGCGCCTAGGATTTTGGTATGACGGACATCACGATCCCCGCCGACTTACTTCCTGCCGACGGCCGTTTTGGCTCGGGGCCTTCGAAAGTTCGTCACAGCCAAATCGAGCACCTCGTTGCCAACCAGGCGATTCTTGGCACCTCACACCGCCAGGCCCCGGTCAAAGACTTAGTCGCCCGCGTTCAAGCACACCTTCACCAGCTATTCCGTCTTCCGGAGGGGTATGAGGTTGTTCTGGGGAACGGTGGCTCCACTGCGTTCTGGGATGTCGCAGCAGCAAGTCTTGCCAGGAACAGAAGCGCTCACCTGAGCTTTGGTGAATTTAGTCAGAAGTGTGTGGCTGCTCACACCACTCCGTGGTTGAGCCAGCCCCACGTGGTGAAGTCCGAACCTGGCACGAGGGGAACCCTCGAGGCCATCGCGGATGCTGATGTCTATGCGTGGCCTCACAACGAAACCTCAACAGGTGTCAGTGCTCCGGTTACCAGGGTTGAGGGAGCCGCCTCCGACGCCCTCATGATGGTGGATGCCACGAGTGCTGCCGGTGGCATTGATTTTGACGCCAGCGAAATGGATGTTTACTACTTCGCCCCTCAGAAGAATTTCGCGAGCGATGGCGGGCTCTGGTTTGCGCTGATGTCACCGAGGGCGATCGCCCGGGCAGAAGAAATTGCAGCGACCGATCGCTACATCCCTGAGTTTCTGAGCCTGAAGACAGCGATTGATAACTCGAGACTGCACCAAACACTCAATACCCCGGCGCTCTCAACCCTCCTGCTCATGGAGTCGCAGCTTGAATGGATGATGGGCCGCGGCGGTCTCGCAGCAGCATCCGCCCACACCGCTCACAGTTCCGGCTTGCTCTATGCCTGGGCTGAGGGTCGCAGTGACGTCACGCCGTTTGTTGCCAACCCCGAGCACCGTTCACCCGTTGTGGCGACACTCGATCTTGATGACGCGATTGATGCCACCGCCGTGACATCAATTCTTCGCGCCAATGGAATTGTCGACACCGAGCCCTATCGAAAGCTTGGCCGGAACCAGATTCGGGTGGCGACCTTTGTCGGTGTTGACCACGCCGATGTCGAGAAGCTCATCGCAAGCCTCGACTACGTGCTCGAGCGCCTTTAGGGGTCGAGTGGGTCAGCCTCGTCAAATTCGACGTGGTCAAAAACATCGGTGGGCTCCTCTGGAACCTCCAGCGGTGTGGGATCTAGCTCAATGTCGAGTTGATCGATGTCGATCCCATCGACGTCGTCGTCAAAGTCGTCGTCATCATCATCGTCATCGTCATCATCTGCCGCCGCTGCCGCTTCACTGAGCTCCTTCTCGTGGAGGAGATACTCTTCCATCCGGTCGGCCCAGGGGACCCACTCAGGGGCAACAAGTGCTTTGTCGCCTGGCAGTAATTGAAGCTCCAAGACGGTTGGGGCGATACCCTCAACGTCGCTCAGGTTGATCGTCCAAAACCAGCCGGGATAACCACGCTCGGCGGAGGCAAAAGTCACGGTGGCGATTCCCTCGCCGCGGATTACTGTTGGCGGGATTCGATACGTGTGAGCCTGGGTGATCTCCAGGAGCGCGGTGGTTGCCAAGGCAATCAGGTCACCCTCGGGGTGGCCCTGAAACTTCGAGGGCTTGGTGGCAGCGGCCTTCGCTTTAGACATCAAACTCATCAGCCACTCTGCGCAGCAGAGCGGCGATCTTCCGGGAGTGCTCTTCGTCGGGGTAGCGACCGCGGCGCAAGTCGCCACTGGTGCGATCCAAGAGCTTCAACAAATCTTCAACGATGACGGCCATGTCGTCAGCGCCCTTGCGGCCTACGCGCGCGGTGGGCTGTTCGAGGATGCGAACACTCAGCGCCTGTGCGCCGCGCTTACCCTCGGCCACACCGAACTCAACTTTGGCCCCGGCGCGCACAACAGCACCTTCGGGAAGAGCGGAGGCGTGCAGGAAGACTTCCTCGCCGTCATCGGTGTGGATGAAGCCGAAGCCTTTTTCTGTGTCGTAGAACTTGACCTTGCCGGTGGGCATGGACTCGCCTTTCTTTGGGGCTTCGCACAGTTGTGCCGTACCAGAAGGATACCTTCTCCGGAGTCCCGATATCCTGGAGGGATGTCAGAGAGCGAAGTTCCGCCGCCTAGCCGCCTCGAGCGTGTCCTCGCCGCCATCATTGGCGCGGTGATTGCGCTGAGCGTCTTGGCTTTTTTCGCCATCATCATCGGCACATGGAGTGGGATGCAAAGCGCTGACTTCTCCGCGGGTCTCTGGCCAAGCGTCACTTTGATGCCGCTGTTTGGCCTTCCGATTGGCTTCGTTCTCATCATTGCCCTGCTCATTGTGTCCACCAGACGTCGTCGGGGCGCGGGTGACCATGGCTCTGCCGAGTAAAGAGACTCTTCGACTTATTCAGTGGTTGGCCAGCCGAAACGAAGAGCAACTGCTGGTTCTTGCGAAGCGTCGAGGGCTCAGTGCTTCTCAGGTCGCAAGTCTCACCGCAACCGCGACGCAGCTCTTGGATGACCGCGGGCTCGCTCAGACCCTAGACGCACTCTCCAGGGATGCTTTGGCGGCACTTGCATCTTTGACCACAGCAACCACCGCCGAAGGACTCGCCGAGCTCTCCGAGCTCGGTCTGGTGGATGAGCGGGAGAACCCGGCACTAGCCCTGATCTCCGCTTCGCACATCGCAAACCTCGCATCGCTTCCCCCTAAGGACACGATGCCGGTCATCAAGGGTTGCCCTGCGTGGAGTGACGATGCGCTCGCGAAGCAGGCGACGGTGGTCGCCAGCGTTCTGTGCGAACTGGGCGATGTGATCGATGCGCTAGCGCGCAACCCCCAGCCATCAACACGACAGGGGCTCGTCAGTGTGACTGGGCTCAAGGCTCTCGGGGAAATTCTCGGCGAGGGCTATGACATCCCCTCGCTAGTCGAGATTGGTGTTGAAGCAGGCCTGCTCCTGATGTCAGCCACCCATGTGTCAGCAAGCGCCAGCGCTCTCTCCTGGCGCGAGAGCACGTCCGAAGAACAGTGGCTCCATATCGCCAAGGCGTGGTGGGCTGCGCTGCCCTCTTGGCTACAGAGGGTAGTGTCTAGCAATCCCGAGGCCCACTGGGACAAAGACCTTCCCGCTCTCACCGGCTTCTGGTATCCCAGGCTCGAAGCAGATGAGGTTCTGAACCTTGCCAAGACCAGGGCCAGCATGCTCGGCATCATTGCCGCTGGCTGCCCCACTCCGTGGGGGCAGGCACTCTTCACCGGCAACGCGCCTGATCTGGGTCGCTATCTCCCGTCAGCTGTCCCTGGCGTTTATGCCACGGAAGACTTCACGCTCTTGGCCCCAGGGCCCCTGTCGCTTGAGCACCGGTTGATTCTGGACCGGATTGCTCACCGTGAACTCGGTGGCCTAGTACCCCGCTACCGCCTGACCTCGCGTTCGGTTCTCCGGGCCCTCCATGGCGGTATCGCGGCCGAGGAGATTGTTCCCCTTCTTCAGTCGACATCACAAACCCCGTTGCCGAGTGGCATGGTCCACCTGATCAACGACACCTGCCGTCTGGCAGGTGACATTGAACTGAGCACCACCCGAAACGGCACGACCATCACTCTCACCAGGCCCGAGCTGCGCCAGGAGCTCCTCGCCGACCCAAGCCTCGGTCCACTATCTCTGCGGGAGCTCGATGACCGCACCCTGGTGACGAGACTTCCGGTGGAGCGGGTGCACGACATCTTGTTAGGTGCCAGACATATGGCGATGATGCCTGGCGAAGACGCCATCTATCAGCCAACTGAGCAGCGCGTTGCGCTTGGCGCAACGGGGCCAGACCCTCTGGAAGAGGCCGTTCGGACATTAGCTGCCTCGATTACGAAAGCAGCAAGCCAGGGCGTTCCGCCCTGGCTGGGCAGTGTTCTTGAAGTGGCAATCGCAGCGAAGGTGGCACTCGATATTGAGGTGGACATGCCCGGTGGCGCATCGGTGAATTTGATCATGGAGCCACGCTCCCTGGCAGGCGGACGGCTTCGCGGGGTTGAACTAAAGAACTCCATGGAGAAGACGGTTCCGATTTCGGCAATCCGCAGTGCGACTCCGTGGTCTTCCCCAGCAGAGCAGTAGCAAAGAAGCCTAGACTGGCAGGCTATGAATCCCGATGGCCCGCTCATTGTCCAAAGCGACAAGACTGTTCTGCTCGAGGTGGCACACCCCGACGCGGAACAGGCGAGACACGCTTTGGCGGTCTTTGCCGAACTCGAGCGGGCACCCGAACACATCCACACCTATCGGATCACCCGGCTTGGTTTGTGGAACGCACGCGCCGCCGGTCACACCTCCGATGAGATCGTCGGCACCCTCGAGACGTTCTCAAAGTTTGCCGGTCCCCCCGCCATCGTGGAGGACATCCGCGAGACCATCCGTCGTTATGGCTTGATCGAAATCACGAGGGATGGCGAGGATCTGTTCCTGTCGTGTGCGGACGCCACCATCGAGGCTGAAATCACTCGCACGGCGAAAATCGCAGAGCTCTTAGGCCCCCGGGACGACAAGGGTCGATTCCCCCTGGCTCCCTGGTCCCGAGGGGTGATCAAGCAGGAGCTACTTAAGAAAGGTTGGCCGGCGGCGGATCACGCAGGCTTCGCCGAGGGCGCACCCCACGACATCGATATAGCCCCTGAGGGATGGTCGCTTCGCGACTATCAGAAGGAGGCGATTGCCAAGTTCGTGGAGCGAGGATCTGGAGTCGTGGTGCTGCCCTGTGGAGCGGGGAAGACTTTAGTGGGAGCTGGTGTAATGGCCGAGCTCGACACCACCACCTTGATTCTTGTCACCAACACAGTCTCCGCCAGACAGTGGCGAGCCGAGCTTTTGGCAAGGACCACTTTGACCGAAGACGACATTGGTGAGTACTCGGGCTCCATCAAAGAAATTAAGCCGGTCACCATTGCCAGCTACAGCATCATGGCGGCAAAGCGCAAAGGTGAGTTCGCTCACCTCGGAGTCATCGACGCACTGAACTGGGGACTTGTCGTCTATGACGAAGTCCACCTCCTGCCAGCACCCGTGTTCCAACTCACCGCTCAACTTCAGGCCAGAAGGCGGCTTGGCCTGACCGCAACGCTGGTCCGGGAAGACGGTCGCGAAGGCGATGTTTTTAGTTTGATTGGCCCCAAACGCTTTGACGTTCCCTGGAAGCAACTAGAAGCGCAGGGTTACATCGCCCCGGCGTCTTGTGTGGAGATCAGATTGGATCTCCCCCCAACAGAGCGCCTCGACTACGCCGCAAGCACCGACCAGGAACGCTTCCGCTTAGCCTCTACCACCCCATCCAAAGCGAGGCTGGTTCGAGAACTCCTCGACCTCCACCCCGATGACCCGACCTTGATTATTGGCACCTACGTGGACCAGATCGAGCACTTGAGCGATTCACTCGATATCCCGATGATCACCGGGCAAACGTCTGTTGCCGAGCGCGAGCGTCTCTATGACGAGTTTCGATCGGGCGCTCTGATGCGCCTTGTGGTGTCGAAGGTGGCGAACTTCTCGATCGACCTCCCTGAAGCATCGGTGGCCATCCAAGTCTCGGGTTCCTTTGGATCTAGACAGGAAGAAGCCCAGCGTCTGGGGCGCATCCTGCGCCCCAAGGCTGATGGCCGTCCGGCCGTGTTTTACACGCTGGTGGCCAGGGACACCGTAGATCAAGACTTCGCGCTAAACCGCCAACGCTTCCTGGCTGAACAGGGGTATGGCTACACGATCATGGACGCAGCTGAAGTCACTCAGAAGATTCCAGCGATGCTCTCAGAAAAGGTCCAGCTACCTCACAGATAATAGGAGCATGGCTGATGGACCCAAGATTCTTATTGTCGACGACGAGCCCAACATTCGGGACTTGCTCACTACAAGCCTGCGCTTCGCGGGCTTCGCTGTCCGGGCTGTAGCAACCGGAGCCCAAACCATTTCTGCCGTTCTTGAGGAAGAACCAGACCTCATTCTTCTCGATGTCATGCTGCCCGATATCAACGGGTTCGGTGTGACCAAGCGCCTCCGGGCCAGTGGCTACACCTGCCCCATTCTTTTCCTCACTGCCAAGGACTCGACGGAAGACAAAATCACCGGCCTGACAGTCGGTGGCGATGACTACGTCACCAAGCCCTTTAGCCTCGATGAGATCGTGGCTCGCATCAAGGCAATCCTTCGTCGCACTCTGAACGAAGAGGATGACGCCCTCATTCGGGTCGGCGAGCTCTCGATGGACCAGGACACCCACGAGGTATTCCTGGGCTCTATTCCCATTGAGCTCTCCCCCACCGAGTTCAAGTTGCTGCGCTACTTGATGCTCAACCCCAATCGCGTGCTCTCGAAGGCACAGATCCTCGACCACGTCTGGGAATACGACTTCAATGGGGACGCCGGCATCGTGGAGAGCTATGTTTCCTACCTGCGCCGGAAGCTCGACCCACACACGGACGAGCCCATCATTCAGACCAAGCGTGGTTTCGGCTACCTCCTGAAGACCGGAAAAGCCTAAACCGGCTCTCATGCTTCTTCGCCTGCAGAGTTGGTGGGACTCGACGTCGCTTCGCACCAAGATCACCGGCGTGACGGTCATCGTGGTGACACTGTCCCTACTCGGCATCGGCATCGGCACGATTTCTGCGGTTCAGAACTATCTCCAGGCAGAAATCGATCGCAAGATTGATGAGGTCGCTGCAGGTTTGCCCGCAAGTCTTCGAACCCAAGACTTTGCCTCCTTTGAACCAACCGGTGGCCAAGGAGCGAGAAGTAGCTACTATCTAGCGGCTGTCTCCGTCGATGGTGAAGTGTTGGCCAGTAACTTGCCGGCATCGGAGGCCAGCTACGGCCCTGACGTGAGCGAGCTGACCTATGGATGGGTGCTCAACAACGCCCGATCGATCACTGTTCAAAGCGTGGATCAGCGCACAGAATGGCGCCTGCACACCTACACGCTGCGCATCGTCCACGAGGCAGACATGGTGGCTGAACCTGCAACACTGGTGATCGGCGTTGATCTGCGAGAAAACCAGGAAACCCGCGGGACCTTCGCCAGCATCTTTCTCATATTCGGCCTGGTTGCTGTCATCCTCAGTGCTGGAGTAACCCAGATACTGGTGACCACCACGTTCCGGCCACTGCGCGAAGTGGAGCAGACAGCAGCTCGATTTGCCGGCGGTGATTATTCGCAGCGCCTCTCCGGAGCCACACCCAACACAGAGGTTGGCCGTTTGACCAGGTCTCTCAACACCATGCTTTCTCGCATTGACCGCGCATTTGCCGACCGTGCAGACACCATCGAGCAGATGCGCCGCTTTGTCGGTGATGCCAGCCACGAACTGCGCACCCCGCTTGCCTCCGTGCGCGGCTATGCCGAACTTTATCGAATGGGTGCCATAACCAAGAAGGCCGATGTGGCCCAAGCCATGGAGCGCATCGAGAAGGAGGCCGAGCGCATGACAGCGCTCGTGACTGACCTTCTCGAGCTCGCCAGGCTCGACGAGGCGAAGCCACTCGAGCTTGGCCCCGTGAACCTTGTGAGCCTTGCGCTTGACGCGGCACTGGATGCGGGGGCAAGTGCACCAGGCCGCACCATTTCCGTGTGGGCGGGTGGCCAGCAGGTGAGCGATGCGAGCGCCGTGGCCCCCATCATTGTGAGCGCAGAAGAAAACAAGATTCGTCAGGTTGTGGCCAACCTGATGCAAAACGCCCTGCGCTTTAGCCCAGAGGGGTCCAACGTTGAAATCGAGGTGTCCACCGAAGGCGCCCCAGATCGGGGCGTCGTCGCAGTCGTCGATCACGGCGAGGGTATTCCGCCACAGATTCGCGACAAGATCTTCCAACGCCTCTGGAGGGCGGACACGTCCCGTGCCCGCGAAACGGGTGGATCAGGTCTGGGCCTGGCAATTGTCGACACCATCGTGAAACGCCACCGCGGCACCATCTCCGTGGTGGATACGCCAGGCGGGGGCGCCACCATCAAGGTGTCTTTGCCTCTTGTCCCCAGCCAGTCTCGTTCTTGAGTTTTCTGTGACCTGGTGTTGCCAGGATGGCGAGAGCACCGGCGTCTCTATCCTCCTGAGATGACCAGATACCACGTCGATAGTGAACAGGTTCTTCTCGCCTCTACGAAGGCCCGCGCAACCATAGAGCGCCTCCACAGTGAGGTTCAGGCCTTGAACTCTCACCTCCATGCCCTCTCCTCCAGTTGGAGCGGGCCAGCAGCCTCAGCCTTTGTCGCGGTTCACGCCACGTGGCAGGCAACCCAGGTGCGGGTTGAAGAGAACCTTCACAGCCTCAGCGAATCCCTGTCTCACGCTGGCCGGCACTACCAAGAGATGGAAGCGGCGAACACCAGGCTGTTCCAGCCTTAACGAACTGTGGGGTACCCCTCCGAAGAGGAACACCCCACAGACAGTGTCTGGACTTAGAAGTCCATGCCACCAGAGGGGTCGCCCATTGGAGCGGCCGGAGCAGGCTCAGGCTTCTCTGCAACAACAACCTCGGTGGTGAGGAACAGACCAGCAATCGAGGCGGCGTTCAACAGTGCCGAACGGGTCACCTTGACGGGGTCAGCGATGCCAGCGGCGAGCATGTCAACATACTCACCGGTTGCAGCGTTGAGACCGTGACCGACCTTGAGGCCGCGGACGTGCTCGGCAACAACACCGGGCTCGTGTCCTGCATTCAGGGCGATCTGCTTGAGAGGTGCATCGATTGCTACGCGGACAATGTTTGCTCCGGTTGCTTCGTCACCCTCGAGCTTGAGGTCCTTGAATGCCATTGCGCCAGCCTGGATGAGGGCAACGCCACCACCGGCGACGATTCCTTCTTCCACGGCAGCCTTGGCGTTACGCACGGCGTCTTCGATGCGGTGCTTGCGCTCCTTGAGTTCAACCTCGGTTGCGGCACCAGCCTTGATCACAGCAACACCACCGGCCAACTTGGCAAGGCGCTCCTGGAGCTTCTCGCGGTCGTAGTCGGAGTCGGTGTTCTCGATCTCCTGGCGGATCTGCTTGACGCGGCCTCCGATGGCGTCGG
>CAZQIH010000024.1:6389-12660 GCA_964593715.1 uncultured Microbacteriaceae bacterium | reverse complement strand
GCAGTGTGTGTTGTTGTCGACCGTAAGACCGGGGCCGACCAGGTAATCGAGGATGCTGGCTACCCCTATCGGGCCGCAATTAGTCTTGATGACCTGGGCCTCTAAGTGACGACCGAGGAATCACCAGCGGCCCGCCCGCCCACACAGCGTTTGACCTCCACGGCGACTGGGCAAAGCATCTTTATTGGCCTCTGGATTCTTGGCACGCTGGTCCTTGTTGCGATCCTCGCCGGCGCTTTTCTCCTCGGTCAGTCCCTTGCCGGTGACGACGCCGAGGAGGGTGTTGCCGAACCCGTTGAGGCGGCAGTGATTGAGTTCCCGGTTCTTTCTGGGGTTCCTGTGGAACCCGGGCAGTGGCCATGGGATGAACTTCGCGGGGGTGAGTGCATTTCAGGGTTCGACGGGGCATTTGCAGAAGAGTTCACCGTCGTGGGATGCGAAGCTCCCCACGACGCTCAAGTTGTCTCGGCAACGCTTCTCTCTAACCGCACAGAGGACCCCTACCCCGGCGTTGATGAGGTTGCACAACTTGCCCGGGAAAGCTGCGATGTTACGGAGCGCATTGACTACAGCCTCGCCACGCAGTTCGACGACCTGATCGTTGATTACTCCTATCCGGCAAGCGACGAGCAATGGGCGCAAGGCCAGCGCGCCGTCTACTGTTTCGCCCTCCGGTCATCTGGGGGCACCCTCCAGGGCGACCTCGTCAACTAGAGGTAGGGCGCAAGGCGCTTCGCCATGATGGCGTGGGCGTCTGGGTGGGCGTCAATGGCAACAAAACGTCGCCCGAGTTCCGCAGCGGCGTGAGCCGTAGTGCCACTGCCGGAGAACGGGTCCAATACCCAATCTCCGGGGTTGCTAGAGGCCTGAATAATGCGGCGCAAAATCCCCAGTGGCTTCTGAGTGGCATAACCGGTCTTTTCTTGGCCGGTGGGGCTCACGATGGTGTGCCACCAGACGTCGGTAGGCAACTTGCCACGTGCGGCCTTCTCAGCGCCGACGAGACCAGGGGCCATGTAGGGCTCGCGGTCGATGGCCTCGGAGTTGAAGACGTAGTTTCCGGGGTCCTTCACGTACACGAGGATCGTGTCGTGTTTTGTGGGCCATCGCTTCTTCGTTTTTCCGCCGTAGTCGTAGGCCCAAATGATTTCGTTCAGGAAGTTGTCACGCCCGAAGATCATGTCTAGTGCGACTTTTGCGTAGTGCACCTCGTGCCAGTCCAAGTGAAGATAGAGCGTTCCCTGGGGTGAGAGAACACGCCAGGTCTCCTCGAGCCGGGGTGTCAGAAAGGCCCAGTAATCAGCAAAGCTGTCGTCGTAACTGAGCAGGTTCTCGAGGGTGAGGTCGTACAGCCGGCCACCGAACCCTCCCCGCGTGCCCTCGCCCCCAGAGCGCGCCGAAGTGGTCTTTCGTACTTGGGTTCGACCGGTGTTGAAAGGTGGGTCTAGGTACGCGAGCGTGATTGAACCATCCGGGATTTCTGCAAGGTACTCGAGATTGTCGCCGTGGAGAAGACGGTTTGGCCCATCGGGATCCCAGGCGAGCGGAGGCATGCCCACAGGCTAGCGGTTGGTGCCTAGGCTAGAGCTCGTGACTGGCGAAGAGAACCACCCGGAAAAGTCCACCCACGGGGTGGGCCCGTGGGTGGGGCAAAAGCCCACCGATCCGCACTTTGATCAGGAACTTCTTGCCGTCGGGGACTCCCGCAACGTGGTCGATAAGTACCGTTACTGGACGATGGAGGCAATCGTTGCCGACCTGGACACCAAACGACACAGCTTTCATGTCGCGATCGAGAACTGGCAACACGACCTGAACATCGGTTCCATTGTCCGCACTGCTAATGCGTTCCTTGCAGACACCGTCCACATCGTGGGGCGCAAGCGTTGGAATCGGCGGGGCGCGATGGTGACAGATCGCTATCAGCACGTTCTCCATCACGACACGGTTGACGCGCTGGTCCGCTTCGCGAAGGACCACGAACTCCCTATTGTCGCCATCGACAATGTTCCCCAGTCCAAGCCCATCGACAAGGTCGTTTTGCCTAAGGAATGCATTCTGTTGTTTGGGCAAGAGGGCCCAGGGTTGTCCCCCGAAGCGCTCGAGGCAGCATCAATGGTGGTGGAAATCACACAGTTTGGGTCAACGCGCTCATTGAACGCGAGCGCGGCTGCCGCGATTGTGATGCATCAGTGGGTGATGCATCACGCCGACTTAGACTCGGCCTGAGAGCGCACTCAGGTGTTGGCGATCAAGCCGCACAACGAGCTGGACAACGCCTTGCTCATTAGTAAAGCGGGACCACTTATCGGGTGCTAACTGATTAAGGTGCAGGGTGCCAAGGCCAACCCGACTGCTGGCTCGCTCGGTCCCGTTGTTGCGGATGTTTAGCACCAAAGCGTCGGGCTCGATCGTGAAACCGATGCGCACCCAGTCAGCGTCGCCATGGCGGACTGCGTTGTTGATGGCGTCGACCACCACAGTGTGAACGGCTGGCATGAATTCCTCGGGCACATTCTCGAGGGGGGTGTCGAAGGACACATCCAGAATGGCCGACCAGTTCGAGATGAACTGTGTCAGCGCCTCAAGGTTGTCGTCTTCCTCGGCCGGAACATCGAGTCTCTCGGCCAGGGCTAGTCGCAATTTTCGAATGGCAGAGAGCGCCTCATCAACCTGGCCCTCGTCGATGTGCCTCTGGAGATTCAAAATTGCAGCCAGGAAATTTCCTCGCACGTCGCCGTGAAGTTGACTCGCTAGTTTCTGGCTGACGATTGCTAGTTGGCTCTCCACGTGGAGCTTCTCCAGGGTTGCCCGGTCCATATGTTTCTGAAGATTGTCGAGCACCGTTTGTCGGGCAAGATTCACGGTGGGCGGCAGTGAGGCGACGATGACGATGACGAGTGAAATCGCGTGGACGCTAATCACACGCGCCGGGTAGCCGGCAGAAACACCTAGGAACTCTGCTAAGGAAATAACCGGCACCGACGAAAAAACGATTATGGCGACGCTTGCGACGAGGGCCGGCACCACGAATCGCCGCAGCCGTGCCAGCATCCAGTTCGCGAGCAATCCGAAGACAACGGCCCCTCCCAGCCACGCAAGCGAGACAAAGGCGCCGATGACAGCATCGAAAACGCGGGAGTACACGATCACGTAGAGAAACGGCGTTACCAGCGCGAGTAGCGGCAAGCGAAACGGCCCAGAGCCTGCGAACAGTGTGAGGAACTCCATGAGTTTCACCCTCGGTGTTACGCCGGGGGCGCTGATCGAGAGGTCTTCGCTGACCTTTCTCCAGGTGTCGTCGGAGAGCCCACGCAGCTCATCAAGGGCTGGCTTAGCGTCCGAGCGATTGAGGAGCGCGCTCTCTAGTTGGTCGAGCGACCGCGCCGAAGATTTGCGCGACTCATCCATCTTCTGGTCCACGCGCTCGACCAGGGCTGTTTTCATGGTGGCGACGGCACTTCGGTGAGCGGAGAGTTGCTCTTCGCTCTCGAGCAAATTGTGCAGAAGTTCTGCTCGTTGTTCCCTGAATCGCACGAGCCCATCAACCGTGTAGGAGCCCAGTGCAAAGCCCACCGTTGCCATCAAAACGCTCACGATGAGGCGAGTTGCGAGGGGGACGTCGTTGGGTAACGACAAAAGATTTAGCCCTGCCACTATGACGGCCATACGGGCAATCGCGGAGGCCGACCACACCAGGGTGAGGGCTGTGAGCGACATTGGTCGCGTTGCACGATTCCGTCCGACACTCAGGTGCCCAATCCACAGCGTCAACCCCATCGCAACTTGGCCGACGGTAGCGATAGCGAGACCCCTGATGAAGCCCTCGGAAGTGTTGAAACTCGCTGGCTCGTTGAGCACAAATCCAAAGATCCAGAAGGGGGATGAAAACAGGAAGATGGGCAAGGACAGCGCGTAGCGGCCACCGATGCGCTCCTTGAGCTCCCGCAGCCGCGGACTCATCGGTTGGCACCCACCACGTCGAAGTAGCTCTGGACCAGTGCTGCACGCGAGTTGACGTTTGGCCCAGTAGGAAGATCAAGCCTCTTAATCATTCGGTTAATGGTTTTCGATACCGATTCTTCGGTCACGGAGAGTTCGCGCGCGATTGCCTGGTTGGCAAGCCCCTGGGCGACGAGACGCAAAACCGCTATTTGGGCAGGTGTCAGGTTCACTCGGGGGAGTTGCCCCTTTTCTGCTTTATCGGCTCGCTCGATGGACAGCGCAACAGCGTCGAGAATGTCGGCCGTTTCGCTGACCTGTTGCTTGATCAGATAGACCATGCCTTTGGGGGCCTCGCCGAGACTCGCGTGGTGGAGGCGGGGGTCGCCATAGGCGCTGAGAACCACAATTCCCAGCTTCGGTAATTTCTTCCTCAGGTGTGCAGCGATATCAATGCCCGTGGGGCCCGGTCCAAAATCAAGGTCGCTGACGAGAGCGTCAGGCTTGGTCTGCAAAACCATCGCGATGGCGTCTGGCGCACTACGAGCACGTCCAACAATGGTCACGCCGTTCATCGAGAGCGAATCAGCCACCCCAGAGAGAGTCAGCTGGTGATCATCGGCCACGACTACGCGTAATTCGGTCACCAGAGAAGTATCGCGTGTCCGTGGCGGTGGCGTCCAGGCGTAGCCTCGCGTGAGGGCCCGAAATCGCTAGACTGTATGGGTAAGGGTGGCTTAACAAAGGAATCCTGATGCCCGCCGTTGTAATTGTCGGAGCCCAGTGGGGTGATGAGGGCAAAGGTAAAGCTACCGACCTCATCGCCGAGAGCATCGACTACGTCGTCAAGTTCAATGGCGGCAACAACGCCGGTCACACCGTTGTCATCGGTGATGAAAAGTATGCCCTGCACCTCTTGCCCTCAGGAATTTTGACGCCAGGCGTTGTGCCTGTCATTTCCAACGGTGTTGTCATTGACCCCGAAGTGTTGATGGAAGAGCTCGATGCTCTGGAAGCCCGCGGCATTGATGTGTCAGGCCTCGTCATTAGTTCTCACGCGCACCTCATCACGCAGTACCACCGGACCCTGGATAAGGTTACCGAGCGCTTTTTGGGCAAGCGCCAGATTGGCACGACCGGCCGCGGAATTGGCCCCACGTACGCCGACAAGATCAACAGAGTGGGAATTCGCGTTCAGGACATTTTTGACGAGGGAATCCTTCGCCAGAAAGTGGAGGGTGCGCTTCACCAGAAAAACCACCTGTTGGTCAAGGTTTATAACCGCCGCGCCATTGAGGTTGACGAGGTCGTGGAGGAGCTGCTCTCCTACCGCGACCGCCTTCGCCCCATGGTTCAGGACACAGCTCTTCTCCTGCACAAGGCTCTCGAAGACGACAAGACCGTTCTTTTCGAGGGCGGCCAGGCGACGATGCTCGACGTTGACCACGGAACCTATCCGTTTGTCACCTCCTCCAGCGCAACAGCCGGTGGCGCTGCGACAGGGTCAGGAATCGCACCCTGGCGACTCTCTACCGTCATTGGAATCGTCAAGGCATACACGACCCGGGTTGGCTCGGGCCCCTTCCCCACTGAGCTCGAGGATGAGTTTGGCGAGTTCTTGCGTGAGAAGGGTCACGAGTTCGGAACGACTACCGGTCGCCCGAGGCGCTGTGGCTGGTACGACGCTCCGATTGCTCGCTATTCGGCTCGCATCAACGGTGTTACCGATTTCGTGTTGACCAAGCTCGACGTCCTGACTGGTCTCGAGAAGATTCCCGTCTGTGTGGCCTATGACGTTGATGGCACACGGGTTGATGAGGTGCCGTGGTCGCAGTCTGATTTCCACCACGCCACACCGATTTACGAATATTTCCCGGGCTGGAGCGAAGATCTCACCGGTATTCGCGAATTTGATGACTTGCCGAAGGCTGCCCAGGATTACGTTCTCGCCCTGGAGGCCATGAGCGGCGCTCGAATCTCTGCCATTGGCGTGGGCCCCTCGAGGGATGCCATCGTTACTCGCCACGCACTTCTGGACTAGTCACGGACACCTTCCCCTCGGTAGGGTCGCTCTATGACCGCTGAAATCCCCGCCGAGCTCGCCTCCTTGCGCAAGAGCATCGACAATATCGATGCAGCGCTCGTGCACCTCCTTGCGGAGCGCTTCAAAACGACGCAGCAGGTGGGCCGTTTAAAGGCTCGCTCTGGGATGCCGCCCTCTGATCCCGTCCGCGAGGCGGCCCAGCTTCAGCGACTGCGCGCGCTCGCCTCGGAAGCAGACTTAGATCCCGCTTTCGCAGAGAAGTTCTTGAGCTTCATCCTTGCTGAG
>CAZQIH010000024.1:0-6379 GCA_964593715.1 uncultured Microbacteriaceae bacterium | reverse complement strand
TATTCAGCACCACGAAGAGCTAGCTGCTAGCGAGGGGTAACTCGCGATAGAGGTTCTCGGCGACGCCGATGAGTCTCTCAATCAGGGCTTCGTCGCGGTTGACGACCACGAACTTGGGCCCTGGCCAGGCCGGAACCATTTCTCCCTGGCGTGTGGTGCGTAGCATCCAGCCAAAGACGCAACTGCTCGCTCCTGTCACGTGCAGTTGCCACTGGACCTGGCGCTGGTAGTGCCCGGGGACTGCGCGCCAGTCCCCCCAGTCTCGACCGGTGGTCTTGACTTCGGCGATGAGCTCATGGCCAGGGGACAGGCCATCGGGGGTGGCCATTTGCCAACGATTCTCCGAATCATCCTTTGCGATGAGCCAATCGTTGGGCTCCAAATCAAACTGGGTGGAGAGCTTCTCAATCAGTGCGGATTCCTGCTCCCGCCCGAAGCGCATGTAGTCGTTGTCGGCGATGGGGGTCGGGTTTTTCAGAGATTCCACCACCTCCCTGAAGCCCTCCGGTGTCACTGCCTTGGACACCGCCGTTGCCGTCACGCCAGTGGCGCGGACCTCAAGCCATTTTTCGTAATCGGACGAGGAGACCAGGAAGCGGGAAGGTTCAATCATGACGTCTCAACGCTATCGTGCGCCCCTGACGCGGGGATTCTTCACCACGGTGGCTAGCGCGGCGAATAGCCGACTACGGGGCCCAAGACATTCGGAATGGTCCCGCGACGAATGTGATCCAGCTCGTCAAGGGTGAAGCTGAAGAGCTCGGCGATGTCGAGCGCCTGCGAGGGCGTCTCTGTCACACCAATACGCGCCACCGGCACCCCGCGCCCCGCACAGAGCCCGCGGAACTTAACGTCGTCTTCCCTAGCGACAGTCACCACCATGCGCGCGACTGACTCCGAGAACAGGGCCGCCCGGTTATCGACTCCATAGGATTCAAGAACTTCGGAGAGCCAGATTCTGGCGCCCACTCGCCTGCGGAGGACACCCTCGACCAAAGTCTGGAACAGGCCTCCTGTGGAGACATCGTGGGCGCTGGTAACAAGCCCATCCTTCGCGGCAACAACCATGAGGCCTGCCAGGGCTCGCTCGGCAGCCAAGTTGGGGGCTGGGGGCATCCCACCCAAGTGTCCGTGGACGACGTCCGCCCAAATGCTGCCATCGAGCTCGGTGTGGGTTTCACCCAAAAGATAGATGTTCTCGCCATCGTCCTGCCAACCGCTGGGCAAACGACGATCCACCGTATCGATGACGCCCAGAACCGCAACAACCGGGGTGGGGTGAATCGGTGTCGTTCCTGTCTGGTTGTAGAGGCTGACATTGCCACCGGTGACGGGAACCTCGAGCTCCAAGCATGCGTCTGCAAGCCCGCGTACAGCCTCTGCGAACTGCCACATCACTTCCGGGTCCTCGGGGCTACCAAAGTTCAAGCAGTCACTTACCGCGCGGGGTTCAGCTCCCGTGGCAGCGACGTTCCGGTAGGCCTCGGACAGCGCAAGTTGAGCCCCGAGATACGGGTCGAGGTAGCTGTATCGGCCGTTGGCGTCGGTGGCTAGAGCAACGCCCAGGCCGGACTCTTCGTCGACGCGAATCATGCCGGCGTCGTCGGGGTAACTCAGCGCCGTGTTGCCCATGACATAGCGGTCGTACTGGTTGGTGATCCACTCAGGGTTAGCCAGGTTGGGGGAGCCGAGAACGGCGAGAGCTTCATCCCGCAGCACTGTTGGCTCCAAGGAGAGCCCACCGGTCGAGATCGAGTCGGCTTGGACCTTATCGAGCCAGGAGGGCCGGTGATAGGGGCGTTCATACACGGGAGAGTCAATCGCGACGGTCTTCGGATCAACATCAACGATGGTTTCGCCCTTCCAGCGAATGACGAGTCGCCCGCTGTCATTGACTTCTCCGAGGACGCTAGTCTCGACCTCCCACTTATCCGTAATTGCCAAGAATGCCTTGAGCTTCTCCGGCGTGACGATTGCCATCATGCGCTCTTGGCTCTCCGACATCAAAATTTCCTCGGCGGTCAGGGAGTTATCCCGCAACAACACGTGATCGAGAACGATGTCCATGCCGCTGTTGCCATTGGCTGCCAACTCAGAGGTCGCGCAACTGATTCCGGCTGCGCCGAGGTCTTGGATGCCTTCCACAACGTTTTCGGCAAAGAGCTCGAGACAGCACTCGATGAGAACTTTCTCTGCAAACGGGTCACCGACCTGCACCGAGGGGCGTTTGGTGGGACCACCCTCATCGAAAGTCTCACTGGCAAGAATGGATGCCCCACCGATTCCATCACCACCGGTCCTCGCCCCAAAAAGCACAACCTTGTTGCCAGCACCACTGGCGCTCGCGAGGTGGAGATCCTCGTGGCGAAGAACCCCCAGAGCCAAGGCGTTCACCAAAGGGTTGTTCTGATAGATGGGGTCAAACCAGGTTTCTCCACCAATGTTGGGCAAACCCAAGCAGTTGCCATAGAAACTGATGCCACTGACAACACCTGGTGCAACCCGGGCAGTGTCGGGATGGGTGAGCGATCCAAAGCGCAAGGCATCCATGACGGCGACTGGCCTGGCGCCCATAGAGATAATGTCGCGCACAATTCCGCCAACGCCGGTGGCTGCACCTTGAAAAGGCTCAATGAAGCTTGGGTGGTTGTGGCTTTCAATTTTGAACGTCACGGCCCAGCCTTCGCCGATGTCGACAACGCCAGCGTTTTCTCCCATGCCCACCATCAGGTGTTTGCGCATGGTGTCGTTCACCTTCTGACCAAACTGTCGGAGGTGAACCTTGGAGGACTTATATGAGCAGTGCTCGCTCCACATCACCGAATACATGGCGAGCTCGCCCGAGGTCGGTCTGCGACCGAGCAGTGACTTGATCTCTTCGTACTCGTTGGCTTTCAGGCCAAGCGCTTCATAGGGCTGTTCACGCTCGGGAGTAGCTTCTGCGTTGGCGACGCTATCGAGGGCCATTAGCGGTTCCCCCATTCGGTGGGGGAACCCAGTAGCAAGAGAACCGTCAACACAGCCGCCATCCCGAGGACAATCACGACAAAGAACCACGCTGGGTGGCGCAGCCAGAAACGTAGCCACCGATCCACGAGCCTGGAATCCCGCGGGTCACCAGAGTCCTCAAGGCGCCAGGAGCCCTCGAGCTTGTTCCGTGCAACCAACCAGCGGTCAAAGGGCAGCGTTGCGTACGGGGGGATGGCGGCAACGAGAGCCACAGCAATAGTCCCGAACCCCCACCGCTGGTTCATCCCCACGACAACTGCCGTGATGCAGTACGCGATGAAAATAATGCCGTGGCTAAGGCCAGCGACGAAGAACAGTTCCCCTTCATACCCAAAGCCGTAGCGGGCAATCATCGCAATGATCAGACCAGTCCAGGTGACCATCTCGGCTGTAGCCATGGCGGCATAGAGCGACCCAGGAGTCTTGGTCATGCCGCCACCACCGAGCGCAATACCGAGGTGAAGATCGCCAAACCATTGGTTCCCGACTTCATTGCTAGATCCGTGTCCGGACCGAAGCCTGGCTCCACTGCGTGCTCAGGGTGGGGCATCAGGCCGACAATCCGGCCAGATTCATCGCGCAGTCCAGCGATGTCGTGCAGTGAACCATTGGGGTTTACCTCCACATAGCGAAAGGCCACCAAATTCTCGCCCTCAATGCGCTTGAGCGTCTCGTCGTCGGCGATGAACCCTCCCTCACCGTTCTTGAGCGGAATCGTGATCTCTTGGTTCAACTCGTAGTCGGCGGTCCAGAGGGTGTCGGTTGACTCGACGCGGAGTTTCTGGTCACGGCAGATGAAATCGCCGTGGTCATTACGAATCAGTCCACCCGGGAGCAGCCCGGCCTCCACAAGAATCTGGAAGCCGTTACAGATCCCGAGAACCGGGAGACCCTTCCGGGCTTCGGAGATGACCTCCGACATGATGGTCGAGTGAGCGGCGATAGCCCCGCAACGCAGGTAGTCGCCATAGCTGAATCCACCGGGCAAGACCAGGGCCTCGACACCCTGAAGGTCTGCTTCTTGGTGCCACAACGGGACGGGGGTTCCGCCAGCGAGGCGAATCGCGCGCTGCGCATCGCGGTCATCGAGCGAGCCTGGAAAGGTGACAACTCCGACTCTCATGCCGGAGATTCCTCCACTCGAATGTCGACAACATCTTCGATGACACCGTTGGAGAGAAGACTCTCTGCCAGGGACCTGGCGTGCTCCAGCTGCGCGGGGGTGGCGGCGCCCTCAACGTGGAGCTCGAAGCGCTTGCCGATGCGAACCTCTTGAAAGTCGTCAACCTTCTGCCGGTGCAGTGCGCCAAGGACTGCCTTGCCAGCAGGGTCGAGCAATTCCTTCTTAGGCATGACCTCAACAACGATGATGGCCACGGTGCGCCCCCTTGTAACCGACGAAGTGAGTCCAGTCTATCGGCCGGCTAGTTGGTCCAGCGCGCCACGCTCGAGAGCATCACGTAAGGCGAAGTGCGCCCAGTCTCGATAGCCATCTACGCCGGGATGGAAGCCATCCTCCGCGAAGAAAGTGTCGTGATACCCAGAGGGCGGCGGCGACATGAATGCGTAGGGCCGAGCTTCGATTAACGGTCGGACTGAACGCTCAATCGCTTGAGCGTGACGATACAGAATCCCTCGCAACGGCTCAGGTAAGGACGGGAACAAGTAGAACGCGGGCAACGAAGAGAAGAGCATCACCGCGTTCGGGTGGCCCTCGCGAAGAACAGTGATCAGACGCTCGAATCGAGCAATCGTTGCCCTCAGTGGTTTTAGATCTTTCGCATCGTTGGTGCCAATGGACACGAGAAGGATGTCGGCTGGCTCTTCGAGAGCCGGGGGCAGAAACCTCCGGAGGATGTCTTTCGTGGTTGCGCCACTCTCGCCAACCGAGCGCCAGGAGACCCCCCGTGAGAGTTCGGCGCCAAGCGCCAGAGAAAACTGCGCGGTGAGTCCCTGCATCGGATCTGATACTCCAACGCCGGCGATGGTCGAATCCCCAAGCCCTAGAACCTTGATCGGGTGCACCCCTGGAGTGCTTCCCGACCAGGGCTCTGGAGCGTGAGGCATGCGGGGGATTACCCGGCGCACATATTTTCCTTGCGCGAGAAGCAGTGGCGCTAGCGCCACGGCCGTCGGCCAGGCAAGTCTGTGGGAGGGCAAAACGGGTGGGAATGATTCGGGCTTCGACACGGGTGTCACCGAGAAACCTCAAAGTCTTGACCAGTCAGCCTGGAATAGAGCTCGAGATAGCGGGCCTTGGTGTGGGCTACAAGCTCGTCCGGCAACCTGGGGGGAGCCCCCTCGCCAGACCAGTGGGCGCTCAACCAGTTGCGAACAAGCTGTTTGTCGAAACTATCGAGTCGGTGTATTCCGCCTTCGGTATATAAATCCCCGTCCCAGTAGCGGCTGCTATCCGAGGTGAGAACTTCGTCTCCCAAGGCAATCTCGCCGGTGCCCGGATGAACCCCAAACTCGAACTTGGTGTCGGCGAGAATGACGCCGCGACTCCGCGCGATCTCACTGGCTCTCCCATAGATCGACAGGCTTAGCTCCTTCAGCTTGCTTGCGACGTCATCTCCCACTATCGCGACCATCTGCGAATAGGTGATGTTTTCATCGTGGTCGCCAATAGCGGCCTTCGTCGCAGGCGTGAAGAGAACCTCGGGAAGGCGGTCGCCTTCGCTCAATCCTGCCGGCAGGGGTATCCCCCCGACTGTCTGGGACTGGACATACTCTTTCCACCCGCTGCCAGCCAAGTAACCCCTAACGACGCATTCGACTGGGAACATCCGCAAAGGGGTCACCACCATGGAACGCGACGCCAACTCGGTGGGTGCGGCTTCGCCGGTCACATGATTGGGAATGCCGGAAAGCTGACTGAACCACCATGAGCTCAGAGCGGTGAGAATTTCACCCTTACCGGGAACGTCGGGATCCAGGATGTGATCGAACGCGCTGATGCGGTCGCTTGCAACCATGAGCAGGCGCTCGGCATCATCGACACTAGATGCTGAAACTGGAATATAAAGCTCGCGAACCTTGCCGGAGTAAAGAGGCTTCCAGTCAGCGAGAGTCGTCATACCGAAACGCCTTGCGCGATATCCCGTCGGTAGTAGGAGCCCTCGAGACTGATCTTCTCTAGCGCCGCGTATGCGCGCTCACGGGCTTGCTCAAAATCTCTGCCGGTGGAGACAACACTGAGGACCCGCCCACCGGTGGCGAGCAACTGTGTCCCATCAAATCCTGTGCCGGCGTGCGCGACTCGGATCTGCTTGTTGGAGGCAAGCGCCTCGAGCCCATAGATCTCCCGCCCCGTGTGCGGGTTCTCCGGATACCCCTCGCTGGCCAGAACAACAGTGATGGCCACGTT
>CAZQIH010000023.1:0-12888 GCA_964593715.1 uncultured Microbacteriaceae bacterium | reverse complement strand
AAATCTACGCTAAACCCTCGCCGAGGCAGCTAGACCCGAATTAGCAAGGTTCGAATCCGCCCCTCGCTTGCCGTGAAAACCGATGACGCAGGTATGGTTTCTGGGAGTAGCGCATCGAGGAAGGCGCCGCAGAGGTAGTGTGAGCAAACCGGGGTCTTCAAAAGGTCACTTCTAAACGACTGTCGGCTCGCATATCCGCTCTGCGAATCGATAGATTTGACCATGGGTGAAAAACCAGTTCTGGTCGTAATTGACGTTCAAAAAGGCTTTCTCGATCCCCAGTGGGGAGATTCAAACAACCCAGAATGCGAAGCCAACATCAGGCATCTCCTGAAAATGTGGCGAGATGCAAAGTATCCAGTGGTTCTTGTCAGGCATGATTCTGCGTCGGCATCTTCTTCTTTGCGGCCGCATCAGATAGGAAACGAACTTCAAGAGGGCATAGATGGCCCACATGATTTATTGGTGACTAAGGAAGTGAACTCCGCTTTCTTTGGGAGCCCCTCTCTCGATGGGTGGCTCAAAAAGAACTCCTATTCGGAACTTGTCATCTGCGGAATAACAACTAATCACTGCTGTGAAACGACTGCTCGTATGGCAGGAAATTTGGGATATAAGGTGAAGTTCGTCCTCGACGCTACGAGGGCTTTTGATTCAGTAAACCTCGCGGGGGAGGTGGTGAGGGCAGAGGACATCTACCAAATGACCGCCACGAATTTGCACGGGGAGTTTGCCGAAGTGGTCATGACGTCGGACATTTCACTTTGAGGCCAACAGCAGCATGACTCCCGGATTGAGGCAGGGCCTTGGATCCGTCGCCCTACCGTCCTGTAACTCGGGGTTTCGGTGGTCAATCTGGGTAGTGAGAGGGCAGTGGTTGTCATCAAAAATAGTTGTAACTCCAGCTACCAGGCCCTTCAGTAAGACGAAGCGGAGGGGTTGTGAGCCATTTAGGCTCCACAGAATTCTCCCTTCGGCAAGCGGTTTCGCGCCAAGACGATTGCCAAGATTCCGGCGTCGCGCATGGCTGAGCGCGCAATCGCTTCGGACCTTTCCACCTCTGCTAGTGTCACCTCGTGACCGATGCCATCAAGGGACCTCAGAGCTACTTCCCGTCGATAGAGAAGAAGTATGGCCACCCCGTGGCTCATTGGTTTGATGTCCTAGCTCCCCATGCCGACAAGGCCCACATGGCGATGGTTGAGGTTCTGAAGAAGGAACACGACATGGGCCACGGCCATGCGAACGCACTTGTCGCCTATTTTCGTGCGCACCGCGAGGAATCTGACTAGGTCGTCCAGGTCGGGCTCCTCGAACGTAGCGAGCTCGGACACGCCACTGCCCGCACTAAAGCGGGTAAAGATATCCCGCGGAAATTGAGTTACTTTCTCCCTGGTCTGTTCCTAGGATTGTCACCCTAGGGTGACAATTTCGTTTATTGACTAAAGGGGCCAATGTGGAGGAGCTAGACCAGGCCGCCTATCTCACCCAGAGGTTACGTCGACTCCAACCTGAACCCTTTGAGTTACAAATTGAGCGGACAAAAAGGCGTGCCGGACGCGTCGGCTTTGCGCTTGGAAGCCTTGTCTCTCTCGCGCTTGTTGGTGGTGGGATAGCAACGCTTCATTTTGTGCCCGAGGCGCTGGCCTCGTTTCTCGCGGTGATCGACTAGATATGGCGATAGATCCCGCAGTGCGTCGCAAGTTTCGCAAGACGCTAGAAGGCAAGTTAGAGGTTGCGGCTCTGAACAATCAGAGGGTCATCGTCTCGTGGGAGGTCTCTTCGGCCTACGACCGCGTGGCCATCGTGTGCCACGAGTCGACGTTCAGTGAGCGGGTGATTGACCACGTTGCCACCTCTGTGACCAGGCTTCTTGGCGTGGGCAAGAGCCTAGAGATTGTCGATCGGAACCTCAGCAGCATCACGGTGGAATGCTTTCCTCAGGCTGGAAGTGCAGTCCTCTTTCGACGCGCTTACGCCGTGGACTAACTAGTAGCGCTCGTCGCGCAGGACCTCAACGTCTGCGACCCACGCGCTTACCGCGTAGTGGGGAAAATAATCAGTCGCCAGCCTCTCAAGGACCTCGTCCAGGACAGTCTCGGTGAGGACCGATTCGATTCGAACATTACCGCCCGAAATGTCGCCTGCTCTTTGGTTTCGATGGCCTTCTCCGTGGGCGGTGGATACCGTGTGGCCCCGGGCACCACAATCATGGAGGACTGTGACCAGTCTCTTTTCGAGGCTCGACTCAGCCACGATTGTAAGTAACTTCCTTCTGCTTCTGGTCATGAAATCAAGTCTGCCAGGACGGTACTGAGTGAGTGCAAGAGTGGGATTCCGGCGATGAGATTGAACGGGAATGTCACCCCGAGCGCCGCGGTCAAGTAGATACCCGGACTGGCCTCCGGCAAAGCCAACCGGACAGCTGCGGGGGCCGCGATGTAGGAGGCCGAGGCGCTCATCACGCCAAGAATCGTGGCACCACCGAGGCTGAGACCAGCCATCTGGCCGGCAATCACTCCGAGAGAGCCGGATACAAGGGGGAACCACATGCCAAATGCGACCACCGGCCAGCCACCAAGGCCGATGTCCTTGAGCCGCCGACCGGCGACAATGCCTAGCTCCAGGAGAAAGAGTGTCAGGATTCCCGGGAATAGCCCGGAGAACAGCGGCTCGATGCCTTGATAGCCGCTGGCACCGGTGATGAGGCCCACACTGAGCCCGCCTACGAGCAACACAATCGATCGACCGGTCAGAACCTCTTGAAGCGTGCCCGACCAGCCAACGTTCCTTGAGGCGCCACGACTGGCCAAGAGGAGTCCCACGATGATTCCGGGAACCTCCATCGTTGCGAGCAACGTGGTGACAAACCCTTCATAGCTGATACCGATGGTGTCGAGAAAGACGAGGGTGGCGGTGAAAGTGACCAGAGACGTTGATCCGTAGTGGGCGGCGAGAGCTCCGCGATTGACGGTGTCGAGGCGGGACGTCACCCGGAGGCCCACGAAGGCAAGAATCGGGATGATGATTCCCAGTACAACGGTCGCCAAGAGCGGAAGTGCCACGTCGCTCCAGGTGGCATCGGAAAGGGAGACCCCACCCTTCACGCCAATAGCGAGTAGAAGGTAGATCGACAGAGCTTGATAGACAGGCTCTGGTAGACGAAGGTCACTCTTGATGCCAACAGCGATGAGCCCCAGTGCGAATGCGAGTACGGGCGGGGATGTCAGGTTAATCAGTGCGAGGGTGAGTGTGTCGGCGAGGCTCATGACCGCAGTGCCCCCAGCGACTGGATAAGTTCACCGATGGTCCTCTGAGCACTCGTTGGGTGCCGGAGAGGCCCTTGGGAGTTGATGTCATAGTGGTTCCGCCGCCCCACCTTGCGCTTGGTGATGTACTGGGCCGCCTCGAGGTCTTTGAGAATCGACGTCACTGACCTCGATGTCACTCCAGCCTGAACGGCCAGGTTGTCGATCGTCTCGTCAGGGTTTTTGGCCAAGAGGATCAGCACATGTCCGTGATGGCTCAAGAACGTCCACGACTTGCTCATTGCTACTCCTACTGGACCAGACCGGCTTAATAGTAGCAAAATAACTCCAGAAAATTACTTCTTATATTTCGGTGTATAGACAAATCCAATAGCGTGGGGGAATGACAGCGATAGACCGCAGCACGCTAGATCCAGAAATCCGCACACTGGTCGATAATTACTTCGACCTCATGCATGAGCAGGACATGGCACTTTTTGATCGTGTCTTTCATCCTGATTCGGTGCTCTATGGGGTTGTCGAGGGCCAGATCAACATTCGCCCCTATGCCGTTTACCGCGAAGCGGTTGCTGCACGCCAGTCACCCGCCGAACTGGGCAACACGAGACGGGATGCCGTGCTGAGCTTTGACCAGATTTCTGGAACGCTCGCTCTTCTGAAAATGCAGTTGGAGATGTTTGGCGGGGTGATGCAGGACTACCTCAACATCGTCTATCTCGATGGGCAGTGGTGGGTCATGGCCAAGATGTGGGAAAAGGTGGGCGAGGCCACGGATTAAGTCGCCGCGGGGTCAGGCGGTGAATGCCAACAGCACGGCTAAAAGCAGGAAGACGCCGGCCACGCTGAATTCCATGGCGATGGCCACCTTGGGTCGTTGGAAAAATGCCGATGCCGCTGACGCCGCGAACCCTAGAGGCACCAGCCAGATCACCGTCACGACCAGAAACGCGAGGCTTAAGAGGCTGAGCTGCCAGACAACACTGCTCGCGCTGCCCAGAAACTGGGGGAAGAACGCGAGGTAGAAGATCAGCACCTTGGGGTTGGTCACGTTGGTGATCAGCGACATGCGGAATGGCTCTCCCGGGGCGAACGTCACAGAGATGTCGGGATCTGGCGGAGTATCAGGACGGGAAAGGTCCCCGAGAAGCCTGATCGCAGCGCGTGCACTGATTACCGCGAGCACAACCAGTACTCCGATTCCCGCCACAGTGAGCACATCGAGAGCGAGGGGATACTGGCTCACCAGCAAACCAATCCCTGAGATAAGCAATAAGGAGATCAGGCTCAGACCCGCGAGGATGCCAAACATGGCGCTGAATCCTGCTGATCGCCCGCCACGAATGGCGTAGCGAAGCAGCAGGAAGGTGTCGGCCCCTGGCGAGAGAATGATGACCAGCGACGCGGGGATGAACGCTGCCAGGACCGCGAAATCGACCACTGTTCCCTCTCTGAGTGCAGGCACAGTCTAAGGCTCTGTTTTCCCGTTCCTACGCCCCGTAGGCGGGGCGAGTCCGTGTCGAAGCCCCCGCCATTTGGACTACGCTGACCTGGTGTCACGTCGAGCCCTGCTTCTGTTTCTCTCCGTCGGAGTGATCTGGGGAACCCCTTATTTCTTCATCGCTGTGGCACTCGATCACTTCGAGACAGTGAGCATCGTTTTCCTCCGAGTTTTCTTGGGAACGCTGATTTTGTTGCCCATTGCCTTGCGCAAGGGGATGCTTCGGAGAACATTTGAAGCATGGCCTTGGGTCTTGGCGTTCGCCGTGCTCGAGATGGTTGGCCCGTGGTGGCTCATCACTGAGGCCGAGCGGGATATTTCTTCTAGCCTCGCTGGCCTGCTGATTACCACGGTGCCCTTTATTGCCGCGTTCTTTGTTGGACTGTTGGGCGATAAATCAGCCTGGCACCCGGCTACCGTTCTTGGCCTTGTTATCGGTTTTTCCGGGGTGGTCTCCCTTGTCGGTCTTGATGTGTTCTCCGGTCTGGTGGGGCTCACTCCGGTTCTGATGGTGTTGGCGGCAGCGGTCGGCTACGCGGTAGCGCCGATTGTTGCCAATCGCATGCCAGGCGATGTTCCGACCCTCGGCGTCATCGCGGTGTCGTTGACGATGGTGACCATAATTTACGCACCGTTTGCTGCCTTCACACTCCCGGGTGATATCGCGCAGGGCCCCTCGCTAGAGGCGTGGGGATCGGTGTTGGTTCTGGGGCTTGCCTGTTCGGCGCTCGCTTTTGTTCTTTTCTTTAGCTTGATCAGGGAAATTGGTCCGGCACGAGCGAGCCTGCTCACGTATGTGAACCTCGCGGTAGCGCTCCTGCTAGGGGTGGTGTTCCTGGCAGAACCCCTCACACTAGGAATGGTGGTGGGTCTTCCCCTGGTGGCGATTGGTAGCTATCTCGCTTCCAGGCGCCGTGATGCCTACGTCCGGAAATCCAAGCGAGCCCAGCAGCAGCCCCAGAAGTCAGAAGAGATTCCCGAGAGGCTCTAGCGAGTTGACTCCGGAGCGCGGTGACGCTCTGTGATTGTTGCGTAGAGACCAATTGTTACGAGGAAGATCAACACCAGTGCCGGGGCGAAGTCTCCGAGGAACCACCCGAGCGTGAAGGGCTTAACTTCCCAACCCACGTAGTCGAAGTTGTAGTCGCGGAGCTCCTCAAAGGCCATGCCGCCGAACGTGAAAGCCATGACTGAAACGACCGCGCCAAAAACGATGGAGAGAACAAAGTTGAGGTTCCAGGCACCGCTTGCCCACGCCGTTCGTGGCTTGGGAGGTGCAGGCTTCTCTGCTTTGGCAAGGCGGGCAAAGCGGGTTCCCAGGATGATGCCAGCCGCAATGATCACCTGAATGACCACCCAAACCCACGCCTCCAGCGTGGTTCCGGTGATGTCATAGACAACCAGCCCAAAGACAATGGCTAGCGCGCCAGCGATGATGGGTGTCGCGTAGCCAAGGCCGAGCGCTTTTTGTCGGTCAGTCATTCCGGCCTTAGGGGCATCGGCGCTCTCAGGCTGGTCGGTGCGGAACACGAACGCCACCAGGATGATGACAACGACCAGAGCCGCGGCAATGACGATGGGCGCATAGACACCGAGTAGTCGGTTGATCAAGGGCTCATCTCCGCCAAAGCGGTTGAAGGCACTGAGGAAGGTAGCAATTCCGAAGATGACAGATCCGGCGAGGCCAATGATGACGGTGAGATTGGCGAACCGATAGGCAGCCTTGGTCAGCGGCTCGTCAACGCCGACAGCTAGCCGATGACGTGCGGTAATGCGGAGGCTTTGCATGGACAGTATCGAGAAGACAGCTATTCCGGAGAGATAGAGATACGTTGACGCTCTGACAGATGGACCATCACTGACCCAGTAACCATTTGCGTCGTACACGGGCTGGACAAAAAGTTCGCTAAAGCTCGCGACCATAAAAAGTGCCCACCCGACGAAGAGCCCGACGAGTGGGAGAAGAATCGCTTTCTGGGGAGTAGTCATGGCGTCAGTCTAGGGATGCGACGGTGTTGACACGATGACCTGCGCCACTGACTATTCGGCGTCTTCTTCTACCCAGAGGTCGTCGTCTGCGCGCAGGGTCTGCCATGCTGCGTAGCTCACCGCTGCCACAGCGATAGCGCCAATAGCCATCAGAACGTAGACAAGGGGATTGGAGGACTTTTTCGGCATCGGGGCAACTTTCTTCCATGGAATTCTCGAAAGGTTGGGCTCGATCGTGTTCTTGTAGGTTGCACGCGCACGGGGGAGAAGTTCTTTGCGAGCAACGTCTCCCGCTTGCCGCGAGGCGTCGAGTGCGACGTCTTTGGCGTGGCTGAGGACCTCACGCTGTTCTTCCCACAGTCGCTGAGCTTCGTGGGTCAGTCTGTTGATGTCGCGCATAGTTTTGCGGTCGAAATCCATGGGGTCCTCTTTTGGTTGTAGATCCTCAGTGTCTCAGACTTAACTCTGAGGCGCCTGGGGACTGTTGTCAACGGCGCAGTAGTTCTCCGGTGCTGACAGAATAGACATCATGACTGCACACACTCACACCGCCACCATTCACACTAACCACGGCGATATCGCTGTTGGTCTTTTAGGAAACCACGCACCGAAAACAGTGGCCAACTTCGTTGGCCTTGCCACCGGTGACCTGGAGTGGACCCACCCGACTACCGGTGCTCCTGGGAAGGGACCCCTCTACACCGACGTAGTTTTTCACCGGATTATTCCCGGGTTCATGATTCAGGGCGGCGACCCGACGGGGACTGGAATGGGTGGCCCCGGCTATCAATTTGATGATGAGATTCACCCGGAGCTCAACTTCACCGAGCCTTTTGTTTTGGCCATGGCTAACGCCGGCAAGCGAGGTGGCCAGGGAACCAATGGCAGCCAATTCTTCATTACAACAGCAGCAACCACCTGGCTGCAGGGAAACCACACCATTTTTGGGGTTGTCCTTGATGATGCATCTAAAGATGTGGTTCGCGCGATTGAGGCAACGCCCACCGATGGCAACGATCGGCCCTTGGCTGACGTGGTCATGACGGGCGTCACCGTCACCGAGCTTTAGTGGAGCCCGCGGCTCGCTCGAGCGACGACTTCTGTTATCGCCATCCCACGCGGGAGAGCTTTGTGCTGTGCCAGCGGTGTGCCAGAACAATTTGTGGGGACTGTCAGATTCCGGCACCGGTGGGAGTTCACTGTCCCGAGTGTCGGAAAAGTGACAAGGCTGCCTCGGGTGGATCGAGCCGCATAGCCGGGCGGTTGCTTGGAAGGACCCGGGGTGCTAGGGACTTTAGCCCGGTTGTGACCTATGCGCTCCTTGGCGTCATGGCCGTTGTGTATGCGCTTCAGTGGCTTACGGGGGGCTTCGTGACCCAGTTGCTGCTGTATTGGCCCCCGATCACTGCCATTGAGCCCTGGCGGATGATCACGACCATGTTTGTGCACTCAACGTCGTCCGTTTTCCATATTCTCTTCAACGGCTACTCGCTCTACATCTTGGGAACCCTTGTCGAGCGTTTGGTGGGTCGTGGACGCTTTCTGTGGCTCTTCCTCCTCTCTGGATTAGGAGGGTCAGTCGCGGTGCTGTGGCTTTCGCCAAGTGCAGCGGTGGTGGGCGCCTCCGGCGCCATATTCGGTTTGTTCGGGGCGCTGTTTGTGATTCAACGTTCCTTTGGTGGCGCAAACACGCAACTTCTCATCGTTTTGGGACTGAACTTGGCGCTCGGTTTTGTAGTTCCGGGGATTTCCTGGCAGGCCCACATTGGTGGCCTACTCGTTGGCGCTCTCATCGCCTGGATTTTTGTCAGAACGAGGGGTAATTCGACGCGCTCCCAGGAGCGGACACAATTGGCTGGTGTCGTTGTTGGACTGGTGGCGGCGACGATCGCCGGCGCGCTTCTCTAAAAGTTATCCACAGGTTGTCCCCACTGGGGAGAATTACAGGCGTGTAAGTCGCTGAGTGTTATTTCCAGCGGGTTGTCATCAAGAACCCGATGAACATGATGCCAAAGCCGACGGCAATGTTCCACGCGCCAATGGGCGGGATAGGCCACCCGGTGCCAGAGATGTAATAGGTCAAAATCCAGGCGAGGCCAAAGAGCATAAGGCCGAACATCACCGGCTTAAACCACACCGGGTTGTCATTGCTCTCTTCGTAGGAGCTACTCGTGCTGACGGGATCTTTAGATCGTTTAGCCATGCCGCATAGTCTACTTGCTTGGCCTTTTTTTGGAACCTCCAGGTCTGGGGTCCCTAAACTAAAGCAGTGGAAACCCGCTCAGCTCAGCGTCGTAGCGCTCGAGCACGACAGCGATCGGCCATTCTTGGTGTGACCGGGGAACTTCTCATCACAGCGGGTGCTGTGATGGGCCTTTTCTGGGTCTGGTTTATTTTCATCAACGATGTTGTCGTAGGAGCTGAACAGAACACTGCCGGGGCAGCGCTGTCCCAGTCTTTCTCTGACGAGGTGGATACCGGAACCTTTGGAAAGGCGTACGGGTCTTCTGAGGGGCGTGTGGATGGCGGTGAACCCCCTGTGGTGGCTGCGGATGGACAGGGACAGGCCTTTGCAACGCTCTACATCCCACGATTTGGGGAGGATTTCGTCCGGCCGATTGCTGAGGGCGTGGACCTACCAACCGTGTTGAACAACCCGCGACTCGGAGTCGGACGATACTCAGAGACTCAGGATTTGGGCGAGGTCGGCAACTTTGCCATCGCCGCCCACCGCACAACCTATGGAGCGCCCTTTGCCGACATCGGCGAGTTGAGAGTGGGCGATCGCATCTATGTCGAGACCCGTGAGGGCTGGTTTGTTTATCGGTTTAGGAATCTCGAATACGTGTGGCCTACCGCGATGAGTGTTCTCAACGAGATTCCCCGGTTTAGCGGTGTGGAGCCGACGGAGCGCATTCTCACGATGACTAGCTGTCACCCGAGGTTTTCCGAAGCCGAGCGCATCATTGCGTATTCAGTCTTTGAGAGCTGGTACCCCAGGGAATCCGGCCCACCCAGCGAAATCACCCACTTGGTAGGCTTCGCGTCATAATGTATGCCGCGTTGTGGAGGGTCCTGCCGGGGCCTGTGTGGATCAAAGTTGTCGAACTTGTTGTTTTGGCCAGCGCGGTCGCCGCGCTGCTCATGGCTTTTGTTTTCCCGGTAATTGCAGACCTTGTCTTTGTTGAAGAATCGACCCTAGGAGAGTAATGACTCACATTCTCGTCGTCGATAACTACGACAGCTTCGTCTACACACTCAATGGTTACCTCCATCAGCTTGGCGCCACCACCGACGTGATCCGCAACGATGACGTCGCTGTGGGCGACGTGGCTGCACTTGTAGCTAAATACGATGGGATCTTGGTGTCACCGGGCCCCGGAACACCGGCGGAGGCGGGTATTTCCATCCAGATTGTCAAAGAAGCCGTCGAAGCGTCGGTGCCATTGCTGGGCGTTTGTCTCGGCCATCAAGCCATAGCCGAAGCGTTCGGCGCCACTGTCGCTCATGCGGAGGAGCTGATGCACGGGAAGACCTCTCAGGTCGTCCACGACGACAGCACGTTGTTTGTAGGGGTGCCCGACTCCTTCACGGCTACGAGGTATCACAGTCTGGCCGTCGTGGACGACACCGTGCCCGAGTCGCTTGTGGTTACCGCCAGGACCGAGGGCGGGGTCATCATGGGACTCAATCACCGAAGCGCCCCGGTATTTGGGGTGCAGTTCCACCCGGAGTCGGTGCTGACAGAGGGCGGCTACACCATGGTGGCGAACTGGCTGGAGGTCACCGGACTCGCCGGCGCAGCGGAGGCCGCGAAGAGCCTGAGCCCCAGGCTCTCCCCGAAACCCTAACCGACCGGAGCAGTAGCGCCGGCGCCACCACAGTAGACCAGAGTGATTTCTGATCGTTGGGGGTGTTCGCCAGCAGGCAGGGACTGGCTTCTGACGACCTGACCTTCACAGTCGGTGGCGACTTCCAAACGCACGGAGAGTTGCATCGAAGGGCCGGTCAAGAAGGGGTTCGCTTCTCCAACGGTCAGGCCGACCACGTCGGGAACGAGTACGAGGCCATTGGAGATAGTGATGGTGACTGTGTCACCCGGGCGCATGGCTGTTCCTGGTTCGGGCGAGGTCGCCATCACCAACCCTTCGGCAAGGCTTGGCGAGTAGGTGTCAATCACGTTCTCGATCACAAGGCCACGCTGTTCGAGTTGGGTTCTTGCTTCGTCTATGTCGAGGTTCCTGATGTCTGGCAGCTGGAATGACGCCAGGCCACTCGAGACAATGATACGAACGGGCTCTCCGCGACCGATACGGATTCCGGGGCCGGGAACAGTTTTGAGAACAACGCCTTCAGGAACAGTGCTACTCGCTTCGTATTCGACAAGCGGACGAAGCTCTAGAGATGTCACCGTTTGGACGGCGACTTCCTCGCTCTGACTAGTCAAATCTGGAAGCTGTGGGGCAGCGTTTGTGGCGGTCGTTGCTGGGTTAAGCGTGAATACCCACAGGACAATTCCGATGACGAGGAGGACCGCGAGGACTGAGCCCATCGCAATGGCAAGGTTTGGCACGCTCTGCTGCGGAATTCCTCGGGCTTCAAAGATGTCGAAGCCCTCTACTTTGCTCCGGTACTCGGGCTCCACACTTGCCGTTGGCACGCTGCCGGTCACGGCCGGTTCAACATAGGCGCGCACGCCAGCCTTGGGCAGGCGCGGTGGTCGCCCCTGGGCAATGTCCTCGATGGCAGCGCGGAAAGCCTGGGCGGTGGGGAAGCGATCGTCGAGCTCTTTCTGCAGTGCGGTCTCGACAATGAGAGCCACATCCCCTGAGACTGCCGGATTAGCTTCAGCGAGCGGCGGCACCGGCTTGCTGATGTGTTTGTAAGCGATGGCAACCGGTGAATCGGCGTTGAACGGGGGCTTCCCTGCCAAGAGTTCATACATCACGACACCCAGGGAATAGAGGTCGGTCCTGGTGTCGGGTTCGTCGCCCCTAGCTTGCTCGGGAGAGATGTACAGAGCGGTGCCGAGGATTGAGGCGGTCTGCTCGAGATTTGCTGTGGCATCGGAGACCGCGCGCGCGATACCGAAATCCATCACCTTCACGGTGCCATCGTCGGTGACCATGATGTTTGCTGGTTTGATGTCGCGGTGAACGATTCCTGCCCGGTGGGAGACTTCCAGCGCGGTGAGCACTCCGTCAGCGATCTTGAGAACGTGGCGCTCTTCGAGCCGGCCTCTCCTCATGAGGTCGCTCAAGAGATGGCCGTCCACGTGCTCCATCACGATGTAGGGCGTGGTGCTGCCTGGAGGCGTCGCCTCCTCGGGACCATTCTCTTCATCACCCGCGTCGAAGACGCGGACGATCGAGGGGTGGGACATCTTTGATGCCGCCATGGCTTCGAGCCTGAAGCGGTTGCGGAAAGTCGCATCGGAAGACAGCGTGGACTTGAGGACCTTGATGGCCACCTGACGACCTAGACGGGCATCAACCCCCAGATACACATCAGCCATGCCGCCGCGACCAATGACTTCGCGGACCTCATAACGACCGCCCAAGAGGCGTCCGGTCCATGGTCCAGCAGCAGTCATTATCCAGTCAATCCTTGGTAGTTGGCGGTTTTATCAGTCTAGGCGGATGTTAGTTTTCGGGCGGTGTGATGGTGAGGGCGAGCTCGGTCGACAGTGGCGAAGTCAACGTTCCACAGTTCACGAGGTAACTGGCCTTGAGGGACGTGCCCTCTCCCACCAGCACATTCACGGCCGTTTGTTCAGGCTGGAGGACTGTTCCGCCGTCACCATCGAGGATCTGCCCGCCCACAATCTGGAGTGTGTAGCTTGAGAGCGCAAAGCCCGACGGGCACTGGGCGTAGCCCGGCCACTCGAGCAGAATCGTGGATCCAGGTTCATAGGGGCCAGATGCCGGCGTGACTAGCAAGTCTCGGGGCTTAGGGGGTTGGGGAATAGCGGCGTAGAAGTAGACGGCGATCAGGGTGTTCGTCGCGACGGTGCCCTGCGGGTTCACCCGGTAGGCAGTTTGAACAAGGTCAGCAGCCGGGGCAATGTTGCCGGTAATCGCGTCGAGCCGCAGGCCCTTCTGCTGCAGCAGTTCCTCGACCTGTGCCTTGGTC
>CAZQIH010000022.1:0-13285 GCA_964593715.1 uncultured Microbacteriaceae bacterium | reverse complement strand
CAAAATTGGAATACAAGTCGGAGGCGGCAATGAGGGGCAAGATTCTCTTCGTTTTTGGAGTGGCACTGGGCTACGTGTTGGGCACCCGAGCGGGCCGTGAACGCTATGAGCAGATCCGTGCGGGCGCAATCAAGGTCTGGAATGACCCCCGGGTTCAAGAGCACGTTGCCACGGTCGAAGGGTTTGTGAAGGACAAGGCTCCCGATGTCGCAGAAGCAGCGACTGCAGCAGCCAAGAAGGTCTCTTCCACGATTCGCCAAGCACGCGGAACGAAGCCGGCGGGTCAGGGTAAGTAATGTCCGCTTCGGAGCGTGGTGACCAAGCGCGAGAGAAGAAATCTTTCCTCTCGCTCTTAACCGACGTTCCCCACCTCATCGCTCAGCTGATGAGGGCTGAACTCGAGCTGCTGAAGTCTGAGTTGATATCGAAGCTCAAGTCGATCGGAATTGGGCTGGGACTTTTCGTCGTCAGCCTGACCTTGATTCTTCTGGCGTTGTTGCTGTTTATTTTTGCGGCCGTGTTCGCGCTGGCCCTGGTGGTTCCGCTGTGGGCGGCAGCGCTGATTGCCGGTGGCGGTGTTCTCCTGGTCGCGATCGGATTTGCCGGCGCAGGCGCCACTTCCATGGCCTCGACCTCAAATCCCGCTCCGAACGAGACCATCGAGAGTATTCGCCGCGACATTCGAGTTATTAGAGGGCAGAAGTAGATGTCGAAGAAGGACGTACAGAATTTCGTCGAGCAAACGCGCACCGAACTCGAGAGCACTCTCGATGAAATCGAACACCGCTTGAGTCCCCAGGAACTTACTAAGCAGGCCACGACCTGGATTTCCGATTCCTACAATCGAAACCCCACGCGCTGGCTCATCGGTGGTGGAATTGCTCTGGTCGGGGCTATTGCCGCGGTGTTGTGGGCAATTTTCGGGGACGACGACTAAGCAGGTATCTCCACGACGACCCGCCCGCGGGTTAGCCCCTGGAGGACGCGCTCGGCGGTGTCCTTGGCATCGCCCAGTGGGATGGTCTGGGTCATCTGGTCCCAAGGCAAAGACGAGGAGTGCTTGGCGCACTCATTCCACAGCGCTTCTCGCACTGACATGTCTTGATAGACCGAGTTGACTCCCACCAGCGTGACACCGCGCAGAATGAAAGGCGCCACGGTCGTCGGCAGAGCCATACCGCCGGCTAAACCACTGGTAGCAACCACCCCGTTCGCAGCCGTGCTGGCTAACAGCTTGGCCAGTAGCTCACCCCCTGCTTGGTCCACCGCTCCGTCAAACCTCTCTGTAAGCAATGGGCGTTGTGGCCAACCCAGCACCTCCTGCCGCGAGATGACCTCGCTGGCGCCAAGGTCCATCAAATAGGGGGCCTCATCTGTGCGACCCGTGATGGCATGGACTGCGAAACCATTGCTGGCAAGAAAGAAGGTCGCAAAGGATCCAACCGCACCGGCTGCACCGGTGACCGCGATGGGAAGTTTCTGAGCCTGTGGCGTCAGGCCGTGGTTCAGCAAGGCGTGAACGGCCAGGAGTGCTGTGAATCCAGCGGTCCCAAACGTGGCGGCCTGCCGGGTAGTCATCGCCTCTGGAATGACGACAAGGTGTTCGGGAGCAACAACCATGGTCGTGGCGAGCCCGCCATGGCGATCCTCTCCGTATCCAAAGCCGGTAACCACAACGCGGGTGCCCTCTGGGAACCGGGGGTCGGGACTGTCTTCCACAACCCCGGCGGCGTCGATTCCCGGAACGAGGGGCGTGGTACGAACGACTCCTGGCGAACCGGTGAGAGCCAGAGCGTCCTTGTAGTTAAGTGCCGAGAATTCCACGCGAACGCGGATTCCTTTGCCAAGTTCTTGGCTCGCGATGTCGCTTCTGAAGTGAGTAGTTCGACCGCCGGACCCGTCATCGGCGATCCACCAGGCGCTGGCCTGTTTAGCCAAAGAGCATCGCCGCTGCTTCATAGCGCTCGGCCGGCACAGTTTTCAATGCGCCAAGCGCTTCAGAGAAGTTGACCGTGTGAATCTCGGTGCCACGGAGGGCGACCATGTGGCCCCACTGGTGCGCGTTGACGAGGTCGACAACGTTCATGCCAAAGCGCGTGGCCAGCACGCGGTCAAAGGCGCTCGGCGTTCCACCGCGCTGGATGTGGCCCAAGGTTGTCGCCCGTGTCTCGATCCCGGTGGCTTCCTCAATGAGGGGCGCGAGTTTCTCGCCAATTCCGCCAAGACGGGGACGGCCAAAAGCGTCGAGCCCGCGCTCTGAGTGGGCATCGTCCATGGTGTCGAGAGCGAAACCCTCAGCAACGACGACGAGAGGGGCGCGACCACGGTCGTGCGCAGAGCGCACCCACTGGAGCAGCTCCTCCATGCTGGTCTTGCGCTCAGGAATCAAGATGGCGTGGGCTCCTGCTGCCATACCTGAGTGCAGAGCAATCCAGCCAACATGGCGGCCCATCACTTCGGCCACCATGCACCTGGAGTGGGAGTCTCCCGTAGTGCGTAGGCGGTCCATGGCCTCTGTTGCGATGCTTACCGCGGTGTCAAAACCGAAGGTGAAGTCAGTGCCGTTCAAGTCGTTATCGACGGTCTTGGGTACCCCGACGACGGGCAATCCCAGGTCCGAGAGTTCTTTCGCAGCGGCGAGGCTGCCCTCGCCGCCGATGGCGATGAGAGCATCGAGGCGATGCTCGTCGAGGACCTCGCGCACGCGCGGTGCACCGCCGTGCTCAAAAGGATTGGTCCTGGAGGTGCCCAGAATGGTTCCGCCGGTGTTACCGATACCTTTCACTTCGTTTCGAGTGAGAGGCATTGCGTCGGAGTCGCACAGTCCTTTGTAACCACCAATGAATCCGACAAATTCGTGGCCGTGAACGCGGGTTCCTTTGAGTACGGCACCGCGGATCACAGCATTCAGACCGGGGGCATCGCCACCACTGGTCAGGATTCCAATTCTCATAGGAACTATTGTGTCGTTTTTCCAGGACGCGGGATGCTCTCGACACCCATCGCGCTTCCAGCTCAAGTGTCTAGGGTTATAAATGGCGGTAAGTCAATCACGACCGCCAGTAGGAGAACATCATGGCTACACCACAAAAACCCGTCGCCGCCGAAGACCACCAGGCTGTGACCACCGAGTCTGCCCTCAGCGGCAAGCCTGAGTACCCGGGTCAGACCCTGGGCCTCGTCGCCCTCGTTTTGTCCTTCTTCATGCAGATTCCAGCCCTCATCTTGGGAATCCTTGCTTGGGTGTGGTCAAACCGCGCTGGCGTTTCTAACGTTCCCGCGAAGGTCGCAGTCGCCGTGAGCGCAACGCTCATCGTGATTGGCACCCTGGTCCTCATCGGCTGGATTGTCCTGGTTGCCTCGACCATTGGTCAGTTTGGTGACATGGATGGTTTTGGTCGAATGGGCCCGGACTTCTTTAGCTAAGAACCTTCCATTTCGAGGACCGCCATGGCGGCATTGTGTCCAGCAATGCCGCTCACGGCGCCCCCTCGTCTGGCACCTGAACCGCAGAGCAGAATCCTGTCGGTGTTGGTGGCGACCCCCCAGCGTTTGGCGGGGGTTCCCAAGTCTTCATCGTCCTCGACGAATGGCCACGCCAGTGGCCCGTGGAAGATGTTTCCACCTGGCAGTTTCAGAGCATGCTCTAGATCTCCAGTCGTCTTTGTTTCAATACACGGCTTTCCGTGTGCGTCGCGTAGCAGCAGGTCTTCGATCGGTTCTGCCAGGACTGAGTTGAGCGAATCGATGACCGCCTGCTGAAGGGTGGCCCGGAGCACATCTGGTTCGTAGGCCGTCGTGAGCCGGTGAGGGACGTGAAGCCCAAACACCGTCAGCGTGTGGACTCCTTGCTCAGCGAGCTCGGGGCTGAGGATGCTCGAATCCGTTAGCGAGTGGCAGTAGATCTCGCAGGGCAGGGGGCTGGGAATGCGCAGCTCAGCTGCCTCGTCGTGGGCCTTCGCTAATTGGGACCAGGTTTCGTTGATGTGGAATGTCCCACCAAAAGCCTGCTCGGGCGTGATCGTTGGGTCTGCCATGCGGGGAAGCCTCGTGAGGACCATATTCACTTTGACCTGGGCGCCCTCGGCGTGATGAGTGACGCTTCGTTCTTGCAGTCGCCCGAGCTCCTCCGGCGACGCATTGACCAACACATAACGGGCCTGGATGGTGTGCTTGGCGCCATTGCGCAGGAAGGTGACGGCGTGGTCCTCGCTCACCGCGGTCACCTCGGCTTTGCCAATCAGTGTTGCGCCGGCAGAGCGGGCGGCATGGAGGATGGCGCCTGAGACGGCGCCCATGCCGCCTACCGGGACATCCCAGTCCCCTGTTCCCCCGCCGATCACGTGATAGAGAAAGCACTTGTTGGCATCGAGGTTCTCATCATGGTTTGGGGCAAATGTTCCGATCAGGCCATCGGTCAAGACGACGCCTCTCACCACATCGTTGATGAATGTGGATTCGATCACTTCTCCAACGGGGCGCTCGATGAAGTCCCTCCAGATATCACCCCCACCCTCGCGACTAGAAAGCAGAGCCTTGGCCTCAGAGCGAGTGATGAGGGGGTCGGTCACTCCGGGGAACATCGCCTCGGCTAGAACCTGGGTTCTTGAGTAAAAGGAACCCCACGCCTCGGAGTCGACCGAGGCGCCAATGGCGTCAAAAGATGCCGCGGTGGCATCGGCGTCGTGGTTGTCAATCAGGAGACCCCTCGAGGTTCCTGGCACCGGCGTAAAGGACGAGTAGCGCCTCTTAGCCAGCGTGATCGCAAGGCCAAGGTCATCAATGATTTTCTGCGGAAGCAGGCTGACGAGATACGAATAGCGCGAGAGCCTGGCGTCAACGCCAGGGAATGATTCGGCTGAGACGGCAGCACCGCCCCACTCCTCGAGGCGTTCGAGAACCACGACACTCAAACCTGCCTGTGCGAGGTATGCGGCAGCGGTCAAACCATTGTGGCCACCGCCCACAATGACGACATCGCAGTGGGTCGGAACAACCTCGTTCATGGCCCCAGTGTAGAGGGGGCACGGAGCCCCGTGGGGCTCGCGAGCCGAGCCACTAACGTGCAAAAAGGCCGGTCAGCACCTAGCATTCTCGATATGCCAACCGGCCCCAGCAATGACGCATCCAGAGCCCAACGGACCTCGGGAACAGCCTTTGCACAATCCCTCGCCGATGAGTCGGTTGCCCTCGTTCGAAGCTGGCTTACTCGCGCGGCACAGCTTCACCCGAAGCCTCATCCGAGCTCCCAGCGCCTTGCGGGAGTATTGAAGGACCCGAAGGGTCCCGCATTTGCGCTGGGGTTTGTGGATCGCGTTGCACGGCCAGAGGACTTGGGCGTTGCGGCCAGAAACTTTCGTGAACTCTCCCAGGACGTTCCTGGATTTCTCTCTCCGGTTCTTACCCTCCTGATTCGCGTTGGCGGATTTTTTGCTCCCCTTTTTCCTGGGCTTGTGGTGCCGATCGCTCGCTTCGCACTGAAGGTGCTGATTGGCCACCTGATCATCGACGCGAGCGAGAAGAAGCTGCCTCGGTCTCTCAAGCGTTTGAAGAAGAAGAGCGACCAGCTCAACATCAATCTTCTGGGCGAGGCGGTCTTGGGTGAGCGCGAGGCGGATCGGCGTCTCGCGGGGGTGAGCGCGCTCATTGCCAGAGATGACGTGGACTACGTTTCCGTCAAAGTTTCAGCGGTCTCGAGCCAACTTTCGATGTGGGCGTATGACCAGACGGTTAGCCGGGTCGTCAAACGACTTTTGCCCCTGTACCAGCAGGCCGCAGCAACAACCCCACCAACTTTCATCAACCTCGACATGGAGGAATTCAAAGACCTCGATATGACTATCGATGTCTTCCACAGCGTTCTCTCTGACAAGAGCCTCAAGTCCTACACCGGAGGCATAGTTCTCCAGGCGTACTTGCCAGAAGCCCTTGATGCTCTGAAGAAGATCAGCGCTTTTGCCGCAGCACGAGTGAAGGCCGGCGGTGCACCCCTGAAGGTGCGCGTCGTGAAGGGCGCGAACCTGCAGATGGAGCAGGTCGACGCCGAGCTGCACGATTGGCCACTCGCTGTTCTTCCCTCCAAACAGGCCACCGACACCAACTACAAGCGGGTGCTCGAATGGGCTCTCACTCCTGCGAGGACCAAGTCATTGCGTATCGGCGTCGCCGGTCACAACCTTTTTGACCTTGCCTTCGCGCATCGTTTGGCCGAACACCGTGGCGTCTCTGACGCTGTTGACTGCGAGATGTTGATTGGGATGGCTCCCGATCAGGCTGATGCTGTGCGCGAGACCGTGGGTCGCCTGATTGTCTACACGCCAGTGGTGCACCCCAGCGAATTTGATGCCGCCGTGGGTTATCTGGTGCGACGGCTGGATGAGAACGCTAGCCCCGAGAACTTCATGTCCGCGGTGTTCGATCTTCACGCGAGCGATGACTACTTCGCTAGAGAGGAATTGCGCTTCCGCGAATCCCTCAAGGCTCTCAGCCAGAAGCCACCGGCCCCCAATCGCACGCAGAATCGGTCGAAATCCTCACCATCGACCCACTCCACCTTCCACAACGAGGCAGACACCGACCCTTCGCTGGCGGAAAACCGAGAGTGGCTTGAGAGCGTTCGTGCGCTTGCCGGGTCCCGGGTGGGCAAAGCCCTCGGGTCCGAAGCGCTTAAGAAGGCAGCAATACCCGAGTCTGCAGGGCCCATTGCCGGAGGCATTGCCATTGAGAACGTCATTGCTAAGGGTCGGGCTGCGGGTGCGAAATGGGCCCAGAAGTCTGCTGCGGAGCGAGCTGCCATTTTGCTGCGTGTTGCCGATGAGCTTGGCAACAGACGACGCCAGTTACTTGCCGTGATGTCCCAGGAGGCGGGTAAGACCCTGGCTGAGGGCGATCCCGAAGTCAGCGAGGCAATTGACTTTGCCCGCTACTACGCCCACCAAGCGCTCGAGCTGGAGAAGGTTCAGGGTGCCCGTTTCCAGCCCGCCCGCTTCACGCTGGTGACCCCGCCATGGAATTTCCCTGTCGCGATTCCGGCGGGGTCGGTGCTGGCAGCATTGGCCGCCGGCAGCGCGGTTGCCATCAAGCCAGCTCCTCAGGTTAGGCGCTGTGGTGCTGTGATGGTCGAGGCCCTGTGGGCTGCCGGCGTGCCCAAGGACGTTCTTCAACTCGTGGACGTTGAAGAAGGCCAAGTGGGCCGCATGCTCATTGCGCATCCGGGTGTCGATCGACTGATTCTCACCGGTGGTTTTGAGACCGCTCGCCTGTTCCGCTCGTTCCGAGCGAGCTTGTCTCTGCTTGCCGAGACCAGTGGAAAGAACGCGATTATCGTCACCCCGAGTGCTGACCTTGACTTGGCTGTGGCTGACATCGTGAAGAGCGCCTTTGGGCACGCCGGACAGAAGTGCTCCGCCGCAAGCTTGGTGATCTTGGTGGGTTCGGTCGGCACCTCGGAGCGCTTCCGGCGACAGCTTGTGGACGCGGCCAGCACCTTGCGCGTGGGCTACCCGGATAACCCCGAGTCGGTAATGGGCCCGGTGATCGAGGCCCCAGGCCCCAAGCTCCGGCAGGGCCTTGGCGAGCTTGGGAAGGGCGAAGAGTGGATTCTAGAACCGCAGTCGCTGGATGCGGAGGGACGGCTCTGGTCTCCGGGTATTCGCGATCACGTCAGACCAGGCAGTGCTTTCCACCAGACCGAGTATTTCGGCCCCGTTCTTGGCATCATGACGGCCCGCACTCTCGCAGAGGCAGTCGCTCTCCAGAACGCCGTTGAGTATGGACTCACCGCGGGTATTCACTCACTGGATACCGACGAGGTCGCCTATTGGTTGGACCGGGTTGAGGCTGGCAACTGCTACATCAACCGGGGTATCACCGGAGCTATCGTGCAACGCCAGCCCTTTGGCGGGTGGAAGAAGTCGAGTGTGGGTCCCGGCGCTAAGGCAGGTGGACCCAATTACCTCTTTGCGCTTGGCGATTGGCAACGGCGTGAAATTACATCCGATGATGCACCGTCAATGCTTGAGGACTACTACGAGCGCCTCATCGCCACCGCCACCGAGGACGACAGCGCTTGGCGCGCTTTCCTCACTCGCAGCCTCGGGGATGATCGCCGGGCGTGGGAGAGCACCTATGGGGTCTCGCACGATCCTTCCGGGCTTGGCGTTGAGCGCAACGTGTTCCGTTATCGCCCGAGCGCAGTGACAATTCGAGCTTCTGGTTTCGTCCCTGTGGCCGAGATTGTCCGTGTGTTCGCAGCCGGTGTCCGCGCCGGGGCGAGCATTAACGTCTCTGTATCTGACGCCCTGCCTGATCAGCTACTCGCCCTCATGCGCCAGAGCCCAGAGGGCTCTGGTCGCCTTGGCGACTATGTGGTCGAAAGCGAGCGCGGTTTCGTTGCGCGGAGTGCCACCTCTGTGCCAGGAAGAATTCGATTGCTCGGCAGCCGCGCCGATGCGCTCTCAGTGGCGTTTGATGGAGCACCCGAGGTTGCCATCTATGGCGACGAGGTGACCGAGTCAGGGCGCGTGGAGATGTTGCCGTTTGTGAAAGAACAGGCTGTGTCGATTACGGCGCACCGCTTTGGCGCACCCGACCCTCGTTTCCTCGAACTGAAGGTCTAGTCCCTGGGGCGGTGAATAAGCCGCGAGAGCACGATCGAGCTCTTCGTGTGATTGACATTCGGGGCAATGCGGACGCGCTCCAGCGCGTCCTCCAAAGCCCCTATGTCTTTCGCTCTCATGTGGACGATGGCATCAGCATCGCCACTGACGGTCCCCGCATCAATGACCTCGGGAACCGTGGAGAGGATGCGTTGCAGATCGGTGGGGGAGACAGTTCCTCGGCAAAACAGTTCGACATAGGCCTCAACAGCGAGCCCGTCGACGGCTGGGTCGACGTGAACGGTGAAGCCGCGGATGGTGCCATCGGCGACTAGTTTGTCCACCCGCCTCTTCACCGCTGAGGCCGAAAGCCCCACGATTCCGCCGATATCGCCATAGTTCGCGCGGGCGTTGTGTCGGAGTTCTCCGATGATCTTGTGGTCTATTGCGTCCATGGCATGATTTTAGGTCGATTTATTGCGAAATAGCCCCCTAAAACGCACGATATCTGCGTTTGAATTCCGGAAAAGCGCGAAGGTTGCGTGTGAGACTGGGGGCATGACCGCGACAAGCACCCTCGATGACGCAAACCTCACCGACGCACCATCTGGCTCACCGCGCGTGCTGATGTGTCGCCCAGAGCACTTCACCGTGAGTTACCGAATTAATCCGTGGATGTATCCGGAGAACCCGACCGACACGAGTCTTGCGCTGTCGCAGTGGAGCGTCCTCTATGACACCTATCGGGACTTGGGTTTTCAGGTCGACATCATTGACCCCGTGGCCGACCTTCCGGACATGGTTTATGCGGCCAACGGTGGTTTTGTCTTGGATGGAATCGCCTACGGTGCAAAGTTCCACCACGCGGAGCGCGGCCCGGAGGGCCCCGCATATATGGAGTGGTTTCGGGCCCAAGGCTTTGAGGTTGTCGAGCCGGTCGAGGTGAACGAGGGCGAGGGTGACTTCCTCCTCGTTGGCGACACGATTTTGGCAGCGTCGGGTTTTCGCAGTGATACCGGGAGCCACAAGGAAATCGCGGATATCTATGGGCGTGAGGTTGTCTCCCTGCAGCTGATTAATCCGAGCTACTACCACCTCGACACAGCGTTGGCCGTGGTCGATTCGACCACGATTGCCTATTTGCCAAGCGCCTTCGATGAGCGCTCTCTCGGGATCCTTAGCGAGCGCTACCCCGATGCCATCATTGCCACCGAAGAGGATGCAGCGGTGTTGGGGCTCAATAGCTTCAGCGATGGCCACAACGTTGTGATTGCCGAGCGGGCCACCACCTTCGCCGCTGATCTTGCCGATCGCGGCTACAACCCGATCGGTGTCGAGCTCTCCGAGCTGCTTCTTGGCGGAGGCGGCGTTAAGTGCTGCACCCTAGAGTTGAGAGCATGACGGGCCGGGCGACGCGCCAAGCACTCGCGCTTGAGGACTCGTTCCTCACCCACAACTATCACCCGCTCCCGGTTGTGGCTAAGAGCGCCAAAGGTGCGTGGGTTAAAGACGTCGAAGGCAAGAAGTATCTGGACTGCTTGGCGGCCTATTCGGCGGTTAATTTTGGCCACGGCCACCCAGCCCTCACGAGAGCAGCGAGGCGCCAACTACGGTCGGTCACGCTGACTTCTCGCGCTTTCCACCACAATCTTCTGGGCACCTTTGCCAAAGAGCTTGCCGAACTGGTCGGTATGGAGATGGTGCTACCTATGAACAGCGGTGCCGAAGCTGTCGAGAGCGCCATCAAGGTCGCGAGAGCCTGGGGTTACCGGGTTCGGGGCGTTGCTGCGAACAAGGCCACCATCATCGTCGCGGACAACAACTTCCATGGGCGCACAATCTCGATCGTGAGCTTTTCTTCGGACGAATCCTCGAAGAAAGACTTTGGCCCCTTCACCCCCGGGTTCGTCTCCGTTCCCTACGGCGACGCCGATGCGCTGGAGCGGGCAATGGACGATTCGGTTGTTGCTGTCTTGCTCGAGCCCATTCAGGGTGAGGCAGGAATCATCGTCCCGCCCGAGGGTTATCTCGCTCGCGTTCGCCAGCTCACTAAAGACCGCAACATCCTGATGATTGCTGACGAGATTCAATCCGGCCTCGGAAGAACTGGTGCCACCCTGCAGTGTCAGAACGAGGGCGTCGTTCCCGACATGGTCATTCTTGGCAAGGCCTTGGGGGGTGGCATAGTCCCCGTTAGCGCAGTGGCGGGTCAGCGATCGGTGATGGGTGTTCTTGCTCCGGGCCAGCACGGTTCAACCTTTGGCGGAAATCCGCTGGCAGCTGCGGTGGGCCTTGCGGTGGTTCGCCTACTTGCCACCGGAGCCATGCAGAAGCGCTCTAAGGCGTTAGGTCTCCACCTTCACCGCAGGCTCCGCGAGTTGATTGGCCATGGTGTCCTCGATGTTCGAGGCGCTGGCCTGTGGGCTGGGATCGATATCGATCCAGCGCTGGCCACTGGCCGTGAGGTGTGTGAAGCGCTGATGGCGCGTGGGGTACTGGCGAAGGACACGCACGGATCGACGATTCGTTTGGCGCCTCCCATTGTCGTTTCGAAGAAAGACCTTGACTGGGGTATTGACCAGCTGGCTGCTGTGCTCTCCGAGCTGGCTCAAGGAAAATAACCCTGGATACTTGTCAAGTAAGTTAAGTTAGGCTAACCTAACTTGTAACATCCCTCCGGTGCGCTGAATGGCCACGCACCCTCGTCTCTCGAAGGAGAAAAATGCCTGTCGTCCTGCGTACGTTGGCTCTCGCCGCAGTCGCTTCCCTGTCGCTTGGTCTCTCGGCCTGCGCTCCTACCGCCGAGCCCGCCGCTGAGAGTGAACCCCAGGCACCGGAAAATGCAGAGACGGCCGTTGAGCTCGTTGGAGATGACTACGTCATTTTGTATTCAGGCCGTGAAGAGACCCTGATTCAGCCGTTGATCGACACCTTCACCGAAGAAACCGGCATCACCGTCGATATTCGTTACGCGGGAACCTCTGAGCTTGCAGCACAACTGCTTGAAGAGGGCGATCAGAGCCCAGCGGGAGTATTCCTGTCCCAAGATGCAGGGGCGCTCGGCGCACTGAGTGACGCAGGATTATTCGTATCGCTCCCTGCCGAGATCACCGACCGTGTGGATGCGAACTATTCCTCCACAGACTCATCCTGGGTTGGGGTGACCGGTCGCGCCCGCGTCATCGTCTATGACAGTGAAACAGTGGCCCCCGAGGACCTGCCCCAGGCTGTTGATGACCTTGTTGGGCCTCAGTGGTCGGGCAAGCTTGCAGTTGCTCCGGGTAACGCGAGTTTCCAATCCTTCGTTACTGCCTACCGGGTTCTCCTCGGTGAAAGTGCGGCAGATCAGTGGGTATCGGGCTTGGTCATCAATGACCCGCAGATTTATGAAAAGAACGGCGCGATCCTCGAGGCCGTGAACGATGGAATCGTTCCGTTAGGCCTGATTAACCACTACTACTGGCACCGCTTGGCTGCTGAACGTGGCGTTGACAACATGCGCGCTCAGCTGCACTTCACCCCTGCGGGTGACCCCGCGTCTATCGTCAACGTGACGGGCGCTGGTGTCTTGGTGTCGCAACAGGGCGACGCCGACGCGTTCCGCCTCGTTGAGTTCTTGGTTTCGGATCTCGGCCAGCAGTACTTCGTTGATGAAACCTTCGAGTATCCGTTGGTCCCAGGAATCCCCGAGCCCGAGGGCGTTCCAGCACTCGCGGACCTGCGAGTGGCTAACCTAGACCTTTCAGACTTGCGCTCATTGGCTGAAACCCAGTCACTGTTGCAGAAGTACGGTCTGATCCTCTAGTTCATTTCCCGGAAGGGCAGCTGTGTCCCACAGTGCTGCGGTAGAGGTGTCGGTGCCAGTTGGCGCCGACACCTCTGGCGTTGATGCCAAAGGGCGAATCGGCTCCAGGCCACCGGGATGGCTGATAGTTGCCTCGGTCGGCGCAATTGCCCTGGTGTCGATTCCGCTTGTCTATCTCGTGGTTCGCGGGTCTGGCATAACGGGAGAGGCGTTGATTGGCATTCTGACCGGGCCTCGAGTCGGGCCATTGACGCTGAACACGATTGCGCTTGGCGTAGCCGTCACCACCAGCTCGCTGTTTCTGGGGACGGTGATTGCCGCGCTGATTTCTAGATTGCGTATCGGCGCAACGCGGATGTGGTTGTTGCTCTCTGCCCTTCCACTAGCGGTTCCCTCCTACTTGGCCTCCTATGGCTGGTTGGTATTGGTCCCTGGCCTCAACGGCTTCTGGCCCAGCTTCGCGCTACTGACCGCAGTGACGATGCCCTATGTGATCCTCCCCGTCGCAGCGGCGCTGCGCGGGACATCAGCAGATGGTGAGGCCGTGGCTCGCACGTTGGGGCGGGGTCCGGTGTCTGCTTTTTGGAGCGTCACGTGGCCTCAGGTCAGGCCGGCTGCGATAGCGGGGGCGCTACTGGTGTTTCTCTACACGCTGAGCGATTTCGGTCTTGTGGCCATGCTCCGATTCCAAACACTGACCTGGGGTATCCAGCAGGCCTACGCGGCAAGCTTTGATCGAAGCCAGGCGGCTGTTCTTGCGCTTCTACTGGTGGTGATGGCCTTGGCTGTTGTGGGCGCCGAGCGCAGTGCCAGGGGACAGGTAGACCGCAGCACTGCGACTCATCTTGCCTTGGAGCCAGTCCGCCCTGTTCACAGGGCCCTC
>CAZQIH010000021.1:0-13516 GCA_964593715.1 uncultured Microbacteriaceae bacterium | reverse complement strand
GGGGAAGACGTTGAAGCCACTGACCAGAATCATGTCCTTCTTGCGGTCAACGATGGTGAAGTATCCATCGGCGTCCATTTCTGCGATATCGCCGGTGTGGAACCAACCACCCTCCATGGCGGCCTTGGTTTCGGCCTCTTTATTCCAATAGCCGAGCATGACCTGGGGGCCTTTGGCGACCAATTCGCCAGGCTCTCCCACGCCAACCGGCTTGCCGGCCTCGTTGACGAGCTGGATGTCGGTCGAGGGGACCGGAATACCAATGGTGCCATCCTTGTTAAGCCCACCAAAGGGATTGAACGCCAGCGCAGGTGAAGTTTCGGTGAGGCCATAACCCTCGACGATCGGGGTGCCGGTCATCTCACGCCAGCGCTCTGCGACTGCCCCCTGCAACGCCATACCGCCTGCTGCCGAGTAGCGCAGGTGCTTCGGTGGGCTATCGGAGAACCAGCGCTCGTTCATCAGAGCGTTGAACAGGGTGTTGACTCCGGTGAGCCAGGTGACCTTGTAGTTCTCGAAAGCGCGCTTGAGGTTGCTTGGTGGCCGGGGGCTTGGTAGAAGTAGGTTGCGTCCACCCCGCTGGTAGAAGGCCAGCAGATTCACGGTGAAAGCGAAGATGTGGTACAGCGGAAGGGCCGTGATGACGACTTCGACCCCCGGGCGAATGTAGTTGCCAACGAACGAGAGCAACTGCATAGTGTTCGACACCAGGTTGCCATGCGAGAGCATGGCTCCCTTTGCCACACCCGTCGTGCCGCCGGTGTACTGGAGCGCAGCCAATGAGTCGAGGCCAATTCCTTCGAGATAGTTCTTAGCAGCCGCCGGATTAGCCTTTTTGCGGCCCTGAGACATAGCCACCTTGAAGGGGGTGTGCTCGACGGTGATTTTCGGAAGCGAGCGACTCCAGACCTTCTGCACGAGACGAATGACGCCGTGGACTACCGGAGAGAAGTATTCGGAAATTCGCACGGTGACAACGGTCTTGATCTGGGTCTTCGACAAAACCTCCGGCAAGCGATCGGCAAACATGTCAATAACCACCAGGGTGGTGGCTCCAGAATCCGAGAACTGGTGCACCATCTCGGATGCCGTATACAGCGGGTTTGTGTTGACCAAAACGCAGCCAGCCTTGAAAATACCGAATGCCACGATGGGGTATGCCAAACAGTTGGGCATCTGGACTGCAACACGATCGCCTTGAGAGAGCCCTAGCTCCTCCCGCAGGTAGGAAGCGAAGTCGTCCGAGAGCGAATCAATCTGCTGGTAGCTCAGCGAAGCGTTCATCCCGTTTGCCATCACCTGGGTGAATGCCGTCTTTTTTCCCCACTCGGCGCTCGCGGCGCTAATCAGGCCCGGGAGGTGATTGACGGAGGGTTTCTGAAGCTGGTGCTCGACATCGGTGGGATAGTGGGCTAGCCAGGGGCGTTCTGTCATCATCGCTCTTCCGCCGGAGGGCCATCGCCAGCCAGTACACCGACGATGGAGTGCTGAGGCAATCATAGCCACACTGGCGAGGCCTAAAACAAGCCCGGGAAGCCCAAACCCTCAACTACGCTGGAGAGATGACGGTTCGCTCTATCCGCATTACCGGCGACCCCGTTCTTCACGCACCAGCACAGGCTGTTGTGGTGTGGGATTCACACCTCAGGCAACTCGTCGCAGACATGGTGGACACTATGCGTGCAGCGCCGGGCGTTGGCCTGGCAGCACCCCAGATTGGTGTAGGACTGCAGGTTTTTGTGTGGGAATGGACCGATGATGACGACGTTCTTCACGAGGGTGCCGTCATCAATCCCACCCTCACGAAGTCCCGGACCCCCCGGGGCAAGCCAGACCCGGAGGCCGACCTTGAAGGGTGCCTTTCCGTGCCTGATTTCCGCTTCGCACTGCGTCGATCGGACTCGGTGGTCCTACGAGGCAAGACGCTCGATAACGAGGATCTCGAAATCCATGCCAACGGCTGGCTTGCGCGCATTTTCCAACACGAGTTCGATCACCTACAGGGCACTCTCTATATTGACCGGCTCCCCTGGCGCACCATCTTGAGAGCACGACGAGAAATCAAAGAAGAAGGCTGGGCGAGGCCAGGGCTCTCCTGGTTGCCCGGGAGGGATGATTTCGAGGGCTCAGGGGAGGATTCCGAAGAAGCGTAGGCCTGCGGCCACAAAGCCTGCGACCACGAGCACCACGAGAAACGGTGCCCGGTAGTAGAGCAGCACCGCCGCCACACCAAGCGCTGGCAGCCTGGCATCAATACCAACACCAGTCCCGCTCTGGATGGTTTGCGACACCACCAAGGAGGCCAGCAAGGCCACCGTCACGACCGCCGCAACCCGGGACATCACAGCGCTCTCGACGAAACGTTGAGGCACCACATAACCAGCGCTCTTGAGCCCCCACACCACCAGCGAAGCGCCAATCACCGCAAGCCAGAGAGTCATGTCAGGCCCCCTCGGTGCGATCGGGCGCGTGGGGCGCGACACGGTGTCGATAGATCGCAACGCCAATCGACACCAGGGCAACCACCAACACGGGTATGCCGGCGGGCACAACAGGAATCAAAACCATGGTGACTACCGCCGCAACGAAGGCAACCGCGATGGGTTCCCGCCCTGTGAGCCGCGGCCACAGCAGCGCCAAGAACGCAGCAGCCGCAACAGCGTCAAGCCCCCAGGCCCGAACATCGCCGATCGCGTTGCCTGCAAGAGCACCGATGAGTGTGGCAAGGTTCCAGCCCACGTAGATAAAGACCCCTGTTGTCCAAAAGCCATGCCTAGCGGCCCGAGCGTCTGTCTGCGCGATTGCTACCGCGGTGCTCTCATCGATGGTCAGCTGGGCGGCGACAGCGCGCTTCCAGAACCCAGCGCCCACCAGAGGCGACATCCGGAGCGCGTAGAGGCTGTTGCGCACGCCGAGCAGGCCAGCAGAGGCGATTGCCGCTCCCGCGGCAGCAACGCCGCCAGAGGCAATAATGCCGATGAATGCAAACTGCGATGCTCCCGAGAACATGAACAAGCTCAGCACCGCAGTCTGCGGGACGCTGAAGCCCAAAGCGACTGCTAGGGCGCCAAAGGAGATGCCGTAGAGAGAAACTGCTAAGCCGACCTGAATCCCCTGGGAGCGCGCAGCTCGAAGGTGCGACCCGTCGAACTCTTTAGCCAACAGCCCGCTCGCCGGCCTCGGACCCCCGGGTGTTCACACCGTGGACACCATTGTGGAAGCGAAGCGTCGGGAACGCAGCAGAGACACTGAAGCCGACACCTGGAACACGGTGAGCCGAAAACACACCACCGAAGGTCTCGGTGCGCGTCTTCATCTCGCGCATTCCACGACCGGAAAGAATCTCGACCAACGCGGCTTTGTCATCCGCGATTGTGTAGGTGGCGTCCGATTGGAATCGACGCTGAGCACGAATCCCATCATCATCGATGCGCAGCTGCAGCCCTTGAGCAGTCCACGACATCGACACTTTCACTGTGGTTCCTGGACCGCCGTGAGTCCGCGAATTGTTGAGTCCCTCTTGGAGAATCCTGAAAATTGCGAGCTCAGCACTGGGCGCAATGGCAAATGCGGTTCCGCTTTCTTCAAAGCGAACCATGATTCCCGATTCGTTCATTGCTTCAAACAAGTCGTTGATCGAGGTCAGGCTTGGCATGTTGTCGACCTCCGCAACGCCATCACGGGCGACATTGACCACGCGACGCATGTCATTCAGCGCCTGGCGGGCTTGATCTGCAATCGATGCAGCTGCCCTGGATGCGACCTCGGGGTCAGAGGTTGCACCAAAGCGAGCACCCTCGGCTTGCGAAATCAGGCCGGTAATGGTGGCAGCGGCCGCATCGTGGACCTCGGCGATCAACCTCATTCGATCTGCCTGCTCGGCTAAACGCAGCTCGAGCTCAGCGCGATCGGCAATCGACTGCTGGGTGTCATCGGCCCGGTGAACAAGGGCAGCCCTTGAGGTCTGGGCCTTACGAGCAAAAAAGACAGCGGCACCGATTGACGCTGCCGAAACGACAACCATGGTGGAAATAATCCAGAGGAACTGTGTTGCCAGGAAATCCAGCACTCGCCCCTCGACTCTCCATTGCGACTGAGGCCCGGTAATCCCGGGCACTGTGGCTCCCCGACTTGGACTCGAACCAAGAACCTACCGGTTAACAGCCGGTTGCTCTGCCAATTGAGCTATCGAGGAATGCGGTACTACGCCCCGATGTTAGCAGAGCGTCTAGAGCCATTTTATGCCGGTAATGAAGCCCACGACAACCAGGGCAGCAAGCACCTAATCCTCGCGCAATGCCCTGCGCTCAGCCTCTATGGCAACCAGCTGCTCTTGGAGGGCTCGGTAGCCCTCAGCGTCCGCAGTGGCGTCGCTACGCTGCAACACACTCATTAGCTCGGCTTTCTTGCGAAGAAGTTCGCGATCCAGCAACGACGCCGTAACCCCTTGCGCGTAGCGCTCCACTTGATCGGGCTTCTGAGGCAGTGGCGCAACCGAGAGTTGCCCCACGAGCGCCGAGAGCGCCGGTGGGGTCTCCTCGGTGACCTTGGCAACCCAGGCAGGAGTGTTGTAGTTCTCAAACGCAGAGACCATCGCATCCCGCACCAGCGCCAAAGCACCGTGGGAGAAATGCGTTCCGAGCACCGCCCGGGCGCGCTGTGCACCAACCGCATCGGGGTGCTGGAGCATCACCATCAACCCGTCGCGCTCTAGGAGCGTGACCGGATCATTGGACAGCGCGGAAAGGTTGTAGGGCGCCTCGGTGGCGGGTTCAGCCGCAGGCGTCGCGCTGGCGGCAGGCCCGCTCGGCTGAGACTGCGCCGCTTGGTTGATCTCCCTCGCAACGTCGACCGGGTTCATCCCGAGCCATCCGGCGAGCTCCCTGGCATAACCGTCTCGAATAACCCGGTCGCGAATCTTGTGAACGACGGGAACTGCAGCACGGAGGGCTTGGGTGCGCCCTTCGACAGTGTTCAGGTCGCACTGGTCCATAACCCGTCGGATCATGAATTCATACATGGGGCGCCTGGAGCGGATCACTTCCCTCAACGCTTCGTCACCCCGCGAGATGCGCACATCACAGGGGTCAAGGCCTTCGGGCGGCACAGCCACAAAAGTTTGGGCTGCGAAGCGTGATTCTTCGGCAAACGCGCGAGACGCCGCCTTCTGGCCGGCTTCGTCCGGGTCGAAGGTGAAAATCACTTCGCCTTTGCTCGCCTGTGCTGGATCATCAGAGTCACCGAGCACACGACGAACAACGGTGACGTGATCTGAGCCAAACGCTGTGCCACAGGTCGCAATCGCCGTGGTGATGCCTGCCATGTGGCAGGCCATCACATCGGTGTAGCCCTCGACAATGACGACCTGCCGGGACTTCGCAATGTCTTTCTTCGCCAAATCGAGGCCGTAGAGCACCCGGGACTTGTGATAGACCGGTGTCTCTGGAGTGTTCAAATACTTCGGGCCCTGATCATCATCGTGCAGCTTCCGTGCCCCGAAACCGATGGTGGCACCCGACACATCACGGATGGGCCAGACCAGTCGACCTCGGAAGCGGTCATATGTTCCCCGGTCGCCCTGGGATACAAGACCGGCTTCGGTGATTTCTGCGATTGTGAATCCTGCGCCCGTCAGCTTCTTTGACAGCGCGTCATAGGACTGTGGCGCATAACCCACCCCAAACCGCTCAGCCGCCAAGGCATCGAAGCCCCGCTCCCCCAGGAAAACGCGCCCTTTTTCGGCCTCGGGAGTGAGAAGTTGCGCCCTAAAGAACTCTTCCGCGAGTGCGTTCGCAGCCAGCAACCGGGTTCGATTACTGGTGTCAGCGGCCTTGCCGCCTTCCTCGTAGTGAAGGGGATAACCTATGGTTCCCGCTAAGCGCTCGACCGCTTCTTGGAAGCTGATGTGGTCCATCTTTTGCAGGAATGTGTAGACATCCCCACCTTCACCACAGCCGAAACAGTGGTAAAAACCGGACTGGCTTCGAACATGAAAGCTTGGGCTTCGCTCGTCGTGAAAAGGGCACAAGCCCTACATGGATCCCACACCAGCGGACTTCAGCGTCACATACTGGCCTATAACCTCAGCAATGTTGACGCGCTGGCGCACTTCATCGATGTCACTGCGCTTAATCAACCCCGCCACAGCCAAAGTCTAGTTAGGCGGTGCGACCTGCCACACAGCTCCCACAATCCTGTGGAGAAGAACTAGGAACACAAGCGCTCGTGGAGCACGGTGGCTGACTGGTCGGTCAGCGAAGCCACCTGGTCCACCACCACACGCTTTTTCGCATCAGCGGTGGCAGCAACCGCCCAATCGCTTCCAAACACCGGGTCCAGCGACTCAGGATGCGAATACAGCTGCTCGGCCAGAGCAATCAGCATGGTGCGTTGCGCCAAATAGATGGGCTGACGCGCGGTGTGAGACATCACATGAACCGAAACGATTCCCTTGAGAACGGCGATTTCCGCAGCGGTTTCCGCCGGCACCTCCAATGTCTTCCGGGCGTCATCCACGGAGGCGCTCAGGGCAAAACGACCGATCAGGGTGCTGGTGAGGTTCTTGAGCCTCGCCAATTCAGCGCGCTGTGGTTGGAAAGACGTCACCCAACCCGCAACACCGCTCAAACGATCCCACGCCGCTTCCAAGGATTGCGCTTGGTCCTGTCCGACCCAGGAGACCATGGTGTGAAGCACCTCATCGCGGTGGGACGCCTCAGCCAACAGGCCTGGATCGATAAAGCCGTTGACAATCGCATCTTCAAAATCGTGAACCGAGTAGGCAACATCATCGGAGAAGTCCATGATGGTCGCCTCGAGGCTGAGCGAACGCTCTGGCATACCGCTTCTCACCCAGTCGAAGACATCGCGGTCGTCCTCATAAAAACCGAACTTGTCACGACCGCTCGGGTCGACCTCGGCACTCGTGGCGTCCCAGGGATACTTCATGCTTGCCAACAAACTGGCCCGGGTTAAGTTGAGGCCCCTGGGCACCCCGTCGCCATCGACAGTCTTTGGCTCCAAGCGCACCAATAACCGGAAGGTTTGAGCATTGCCCTCAAAGCCTCCAGCGTCCGCTGCCCACTCGGCGAGTGCTCGCTCGCCATTGTGGCCAAAGGGTGGGTGCCCAATGTCGTGGGCCAAACAGGCCGTCTCCACGACGTCTGCGTCAACGCCGAGGCGACTAGCAAGCTCGCGGCCAATCTGCGCAACCTCAAGGGAGTGGGTCAAGCGATTTCTTGCGAAATCTAATCCTTGGGTGGGCGAGAGAACTTGTGTCTTTGCCGCGAGGCGTCGCAGAGCCGAGGAGTGCAAAAGGCGTCCGCGGTCCCTCGCGAAATCACTGCGCCTGGACGAGTGCACTTCTGGAACAAAGCGTTCAGTGTCCCAGGCCGAATACGCCCTAGCCACCGCTGGTATCCAACTCCGCCAAGTGCAATGAGGTCCTCTGGTCCTCGCTCAACTCTTGGCTCTCCAACCAACGATCCGGTAGGGCCGGGCGCTTAGGAGTTCCCTGGCGGCCCCTGGGGCCCTCAACACCCTCGCCTGGGTAAGGCTGGCTTCGGTCGAGTTCACCCAAGAAATCATCAATTTGTTGCAGGGATTCAACGGTGGCCAGTTTCGCCCGAACTTCACCGCCAACCGGATAGCCCTTGAAATACCAGGCAACGTGCTTGCGGATATCCCGGCATGCGTGGTTCTCGTCATCATCAAAGAACTCCACCAACAGTTCAGCGTGGCGCTTGAACGCATCCGCCACTGCACCAAGCCCCGGCTGAACCTTCACCTCTTCACCTCTGAATGCGGCTTGCAGGTCGGCGAAGATCCAAGGTCGCCCCAGACACCCGCGGCCAACAACCACCCCGTCGCAGTCGCTCTGCTTGACCATGGCAATGGCATCCTCGGCGCTCCAGATGTCGCCGTTACCCAGCACAGGGACCGAAGAAATGCTGCTCTTGAGCTCACCAATGGCATCCCAATCGGCGTACCCTGAATAAAACTGGGCTGCAGTTCTGGCGTGAAGAGCGATCGAGGCAACACCGGCGCCCTCGGCGGCTTTGCCCGCCTCTTTATAGGTCAGGTGGTCTTCATCGATGCCCTTGCGCATCTTCACGGTGACAGGAATGTCACCAGCAGCACCGACAGCACCTTCAACAATCTGGCGAAACAGACTCTTCTTCCAGGGAAGGGCGGCGCCGCCGCCCTTCTTGGTCACCTTCGGAACAGGGCAGCCAAAGTTCAAATCGATGTGATCACAAAGATCTTCGTCCACCAGGAACTTGACCGCCTCAGAAACGGTCTTGGGGTCGACGCCATAGAGCTGAATACTGCGGGGGGTTTCTGACTCGTGGTGTTTGATCAGGCGCATGCTGGTGGGCGTGCGCTCCACCAGAGCCCTCGAGGTGATCATTTCGCTGACATAGAGCCCTGCCCCATATTCGCGACACAAGCGACGAAATGCCGTGTTGGTAATACCTGCCATCGGAGCGAGGACGACCGGTACCGTCAGCTCCAGTGGGCCAATGCTCAAGGGCCGCTGCGCCGTGGCGCTCGCCTGAGACATGACTAAGCCCCCACCAGCGCTTCCGCGAGGTAACCCTGGATGCGATCGAGTGACACCCGCTCTTGAGCCATGGTGTCGCGCTCACGAATCGTCACGGCGTTGTCCTCGAGCGAGTCAAAGTCAACGGTCAGCGCGAAGGGCGTCCCGATTTCGTCGTTGCGACGATAACGGCGACCAATCGCACCAGCGTCATCAAATTCAACGGACCAGTACTGGCGCAAATCTTGTGCGATCTTTTGAGCCAGCGGCGAGAGGTCCTCGTGGCGCGATAGCGGCAACACAGCGACCTTGACGGGAGCGAGTCGGCGATCCAAGCGAAGGACCGTGCGGGTCTCTACCCCGCCCTTGGCGTTCGGCGCCTCGTCTTCGGCGTAGGCATCGACCAAGAAGGCCATCAGCGAGCGTGTAAGTCCAGCAGCTGGCTCAATCACGTAAGGCGTCCAGCGCTCCCCCACAGCCTGGTCAAAATACGACAGGTCCGTGCCGGAGTGCTTGCTGTGGGTCATCAGGTCATAGTCGGTGCGGTTCGCGACGCCCTCGAGCTCGCCAAACTCTCCAGAGCTAAACCCAAAGCGGTACTCGATGTCGACGGTCCGCTTGGAATAGTGCGACAACTTCTCTGGCGCGTGCTCGTAGAGCCGCAAGTTATCGGGGTTGATGCCCAAGTCCGTATACCAGCGGAAGCGCTCGTCAATCCAGTACTGATGCCATTGCTCGTCTTCGCCAGGCTTCACGAAGAATTCCATTTCCATCTGCTCGAACTCACGGGTCCGGAAGATGAAGTTTCCCGGCGTGATTTCGTTGCGGAAGCTCTTGCCAATCTGGGCAATACCAAAAGGCGGCTTCATTCGTGCGCTGGAGACCACGTTGTTGAAGTTCACGAAAATGCCCTGGGCAGTTTCAGGGCGCAGGTAGTGCATCCCGGCCTCGTCATCGAGTGGCCCCAAATAGGTCTTTAAGAGACCACTAAAGGCGCGAGGTTCGGTGAACTTGCCCCGATTACCACAGTTCGGGCAGGCGATATCAGCCAAGCCGTTCTCTGGCGCGCGGCCCTTCTTCTCTTCGAACTCTTCCAGCAGGTGATCGGCACGGAAGCGTTTATGGCACTCGAGACACTCGACTAACGGGTCGGTGAACACTTCGACGTGGCCAGAGGCCTCCCACACGGCTTTCGGCAAAATCACTGCCGAGTCGAGGCCGACGACGTCGGCCCTCGAGCTCACCATCGAGCGCCACCACTGGCGCTTGATGTTTTCTTTGAGTTCAACACCCAAGGGCCCGTAGTCCCACGCGGAACGGGAGCCGCCATAAATTTCGCCGGACTGGAACACAAAGCCCCTGCGCTTGGCCAGCGCAATGACGTTGTCTAGTTTGCTCGCTTGAGCCACGCTTTAGCTCCCTCATCCAGCCCTTTTAGTGGGCACAGACCTCTTATCTTAGCTAGCGCCTTGGTCTTTCCCGGCAGGGGCGTCCACAGCCCCACCAAAACGCCTGGTTCGGCGCTGGTATTCGGATATGGCCTCCCAGAGCTGGACTCGGGTCATCTCAGGCCAGAGCGTTTCTAGAAAGACCATTTCGGCATAGACGCTTTGCCAGGGCAAGAAATTGCTGGTGCGCTGCTCACCCGAGGTCCGCACAAACAAGTCAACATCAGGGGCGTCTGGAACATACAAGTGTTTGGCCAGCGTTTTTTCGCTGATTCGCTCGGGTGAGAGCTTTCCGGCCTTGATGTCGCGGCCGATGCCGCGCACGGCATCGATGATTTCAGCCCGGCCACCGTAGTTGACACACATCGTCAAGGTGAGCGCCGTGTTCGACCGCGTAAGGCGCTCTGCAGTTTCCAGGTCGGTGATCACGCTCGACCACAGCTTGGGCCTGCGGCCAGACCATCGGATCCGAACGCCCCACTCGTTGAGCTGATCGCGACGCCTGCGCAAGACATCCCGGTTGAAGCCCATCAAAAAACGCACTTCATCGGGCGATCTATTCCAGTTCTCGGTGGAGAACGCATAGACCGACAGGTGACTAATGCCAGCCTGCAGGGCACCGGCAACAACATCCAGTAGGGCTGCCTCACCCGCACGGTGGCCTTCAATGCGAGGCAACCCCTGCTGGTTGGCCCAGCGGCCGTTGCCATCCATCACCAGAGCCACGTGTGCTGGCAGGCGGGATCGATCAAACGCGGGCGGATACTGCTTAGTCCAATCGACCGGCACGAAAGCGGTCTCGGTCACGATGCCACCTCGGCTCCCGATCGATCGAGGTGCACCAGTGATTTCACGTGGCGCTCGAGGTGATACTGCGTGTGTGCGGCAATAAGGCCAGACGCCTCCTGTTTGTTCTTGGTCGGAGCCGACTCAACCACCGGCCAGTTCCCCTCGAGAAGCGCTGCGAGGACTTCCTTGGTCCCACTCGCAAGCCTCGGTGACCCCGCGGGGGCAACCTCGTCGGAGACAATGCCCCCGAGGGACACAACAAAGGCCCGGTGATCACCGGGCTGTCCTGTAACAGCGCACTCTTCAAGGCTTGGCGCCCAGCCCGCAAGCGCAAGTGCGCGCATCAAATAGCTATCCACGGTAATTCCCGGTTCGTGCTCGCCGGCGGCTAGGGAGCGCAACCCACCCTGGAGCAGTGTGTAGTGGGAGGACTGATAGTCATGTTCAGTGAGACGATCCGCGGTCTCCACCATCACCATTGCTGCGGTGTAGCGGGGATAGTCGTGGCTGATCGCCTCGCTATACGAGGCGATGGTGTCTGCCTGTTGGACGATGTCGAGGCTTTTGCCGACATAGAGTGACACCTCAACGACGTTGAAGGGCTGAAGGCGCGAGCCAAATCTACTGGTCGTTTTGCGCACGCCCTTCGCTACAGCCCGAACTTTGCCCTTGGACTTACACAACAGCGTCACAATCTTGTCCGCTTCACCCAGGAGATGGGTGCGCAAGACAATCGCATCGTCGTTGTAGCTTGGCACCCCTCTAGTATCGCGCCACTGAAAAGCGCCTAGAGCGCGGGCGCGCCCTAGTTACAGACCAGTAACGATGACCTGTGAATCGACCTGAGGAATTGATATTGCCATCCAGAGCGAGGACAGTCGCGAATAGGAACGAAAAATCTCGTTCGTGAAAGAGGAACATCATGCGAAACCCATTTGATCGACACTCATCAGTTTTATCTCGCAGGTCTCTTTGGGCGACTGCCGCTCTATCAGCAGTAATCATCGCTCTCCCGCTATCAGCGACCGCGGCTCAGCCGACTGTTGGCCTTGGCTCAGCCTCGAGCTTCGCCGTGCTGGCTGGCACCGGTATTACCAACACAGGGCCGACAACGGTCTCCGGTAGCGCCGGAGGCGACATGGGAAGCCACCCCACCGGGAGTTTTACCGGTGAAGCAGACGTGACCACGACGGGTACGAAGTATCTGGCGGCCGAAACTGCGGTCGAAGAGGCCAAGACTGCGTTGGTTACTGCCTACGACGATGCGGCTGGACGGATCCCGGCAACTACTGTCTCCGCTGATCTCGGTGGCCAGACTCTTGTGCCGGGCGTTTACAACTCCGCAACATCGTTAGGTCTCACCGGAGCTCTCACGCTGGACGCTGAAGGCGACGCAAGCGCCGTCTTCATTTTCCAGGCAGGTTCCACGCTCACGACAGCCACCAGCAGCAGCGTTGTCCTGCTCAATGGAGCTCAAGCCTGCAACGTTTTCTGGCAGGTGGGATCGTCGGCCACCTTCGGCACAAGCACCCAATTTGTCGGCCACGTTCTCGCACTGGACTCCATCAGCGCTACCACCGGAGCAACCTTCAACGGGCAACTACTGGCCCGCAACGGGGCGGTGACACTCGACACCAACACGATTGTCAATGACGCCTGTGCAGCGGTAGTAACGCCTGAGCCAACGCCAGATGCCACCCCGGAGGCACCAGCCCCTGCTCCCGAAGACCAAACAGTTGACGGTGGGGAACTGCCAGTAACGGGATCCACTGAGTGGATTGCCGCGCTGGCGATTGGCGCAGTCGTACTGGCCGTGGCCGCCATCGCGTTCGCCAGGTCACGAAAGCGCTCCTAAGGTCGGCTTTCATACCAGAGTCGGGGCACGGCCAGAGGTTCTCTGGCCGGCCCTCGCTCTGGTTGTCGGCCTCGCGCTGATTAGTTGGGCCCTCTTTGACGTTCGCCTAGTCCCTCCGCCACAAGACCGAGCGTTAATTGCGCAGGCGCCCTCATCCCTCAGCGACATCACGCAGAACCCAGTCGTCGAACCGGAAGTCGCTCCGGCCAAGCCGCTGATTCTCTACCCACTGCAACCTCAGCTAGGCGACAAAATCGGGACGCTCACACTGCCCACCATCAACTTGAGTTGGCCCGTCTATGAAGGCACGACTGAAGAGCAACTTGCTCTTGGAGTGGGCCATTTCCAAGAGAGCGTGTTGCCGGGTATTCGCGATAACTCCGTGCTCTCCGGCCACCGGACCACGGTCTTCGGGCAGCTGGGCGATTTAGACGAAGGCGAGTTGATCATTGTCGGTACGAGTGCGGGCGTCTTCACCTACAAGATCAGAGAATTTCGCATCGTTCCTGCAACAAGCCTTGATGTCATCGTCCACACTGACACAGCCGTGTTGACGCTGACGACCTGTTACCCCTTCGACAGCCTGGTGAGGACAACAAAGCGCTTTATCGTGGTTGCGGACCTGGTGGATTCCAGGCTCAACGACCAGTGACAGAGCTTTAGCGCGCCCCCACGAGCGACGTCGCTGGTGTTTCAAACCGCAACGCCCTATTCACCGCCGAGACGATGGCCTTGAGCGACGCTGTGGAGATATCGGCGTCGATGCCGACACCCCAGAGGGTGCGGCCATTGACTTCCAATTCCACATACGCCGCAGCAAGCGCGTCGCCGCTGGCGCTGAGCGCATGCTCGACATAGTCGAAGAGTCTGACAGCAACGCCA
>CAZQIH010000020.1:3933-13788 GCA_964593715.1 uncultured Microbacteriaceae bacterium | reverse complement strand
GGACATTGATCCCTCGACCGTAGTGCGCAAGGGTCGCCTCCGCCCGGGTTCGATGCTTCTTGCCGACACGGTCGAAGGTCGCCTGATTGAGGATCAAGAGCTAAAGCAGCAACTGGCTCACCAGGAGCCGTGGGCGCAGTGGATTGCCGACAACCGAATCGAGCTCGAGAAACTGCCAGAGCGCGAACACATTTCCCACACCGCAGCCTCGGTCATGCGGCGCCAGCGTACGTTTGGCTACACCGAGGAGGAAGTGCGCATCCTTCTCACCCCCATGGGCCAGGGGGGCGCTGAGCCCCTCGGTGCGATGGGTTCTGATACTCCGATCGCGGCAATCTCCGACCGTCCCCGACTGATCTTTGACTACTTCACCCAGCAGTTCGCCCAGGTCACCAATCCGCCATTGGATTCGATTCGTGAAGAAGTCGTCACATCAATGAGTTGTGGGCTTGGTCCAGAGCGCAATCTCCTGGCCTCAACGCCCCAACACGCCGCTCAGGTAACGCTCGAATTTCCCGTCATCGACAACGATGAACTCGCCAAAATCGAGCACCTCAAGTTGCCTAATGGTGCGCCGGCCACCGTCGGACTCAGTGGTCTGTATCGAATCGATGACGGTGCGGTTGGTCTGGAGAGCAGGCTTGAAGAGCTCTGCCGTCAGGCGGACGAGGCTGTTGACGGGGGAGCGCAGTTCCTAGTGTTGAGTGATCGCGACTCGACTTCGGACCTCGCGCCTATTCCCTCCCTTTTGATGCTCTCGGCAGTCCACCACCACCTGATTCGTGGCGAGAAGCGTATGCAGGTGGGAATCGTCGTGGAGGCGGGCGATGTACGCGAGGTCCACCACGTTGCCCTGATGATTGGCTTTGGGGCTTCCGCGGTTAACCCCTACCTTGCTATGGAGACTGTGGAGAACCTGGTCAACCAGGGTGTGATCACCGGGGTGAATGTTGACACCGCTGTTCACAACGTTATCAAGGCCCTCGGCAAGGGTGTCCTGAAGATCATGAGCAAGATGGGCATCTCCACCGTCGCCTCCTATGCCGGTGCTCAGGCTTTCGAGGCAGTCGGACTCAGCGAGGACTTCGTCGCCAAGTACTTTACGGGCACCACCACGATTCTTGGCGGGGTGGGCCTCGAGATCATCGCCCAGGAGAACGAGCAGCGTCACCGCAGCGCCTATCCAGTGACGACAACCGGGAACCCCCACAGCCGTCTCTCGGTCGGCGGCGAATACCAGTGGAGACGCGAAGGCCCTCCGCATCTTTTCAACCCTGAGACAGTTTTCAAGCTTCAGCACGCCACGCGCTCGAAGCGTTTTGACGTCTTCCGGGAGTACACGAAGACCGTCGATGATCAATCAGAGCGACTGATGACCCTCCGAGGTCTGTTCGCGCTTAAGACCGAGGGGAGAACACCGATTCCCCTCGCCGAGGTTGAACCCATCGAGGCGATTATCCGGCGGTTCACCACCGGTGCGATGAGCATGGGCGCGATTTCTCCAGAGATGCACGAGACACTCGCTGTGGCCATGAACGAACTTGGCGCCAGAAGCAACACCGGCGAAGGCGGCGAGTCGCCCGAGCGTTTGAGGGACCCACTCCGACGCAGCAAAATCAAACAGGTTGCCTCGGGACGCTTCGGTGTGACGAGCTTCTATCTCAGCATGGCCGAGGACCTCCAAATCAAGATGGCACAGGGCGCTAAGCCTGGCGAGGGCGGGCAGTTGCCCTCCAACAAGGTCTACCCGTGGATTGCGACGTTGCGCCATGGAACACCAGGGGTGGGTCTGATTTCACCCCCACCTCACCATGACATCTACTCGATTGAGGACCTAAAGCAGCTGATCTTTGATCTCAAGCGCTCGAACCCCTCCGCACGCGTCCACGTGAAGCTCGTGAGCCAGTCAGGTATCGGTGCGGTGGCAACTGGTGTTGCCAAGGCGAAGGCTGATGTTGTGCTGATTTCTGGGCACGATGGCGGCACGGGAGCTAGTCCGCTCAACTCACTGAAGCACGCCGGTACACCCTGGGAGATTGGCCTCGCAGAGGCGCAGCAGACTCTTGTCACAAACGGTCTGCGTGGTCGTGTCACCGTCCAGGTCGATGGCCAGATGAAAACTGGGCGCGATGTGATCATTGCAGCGCTTCTTGGCGCCGAGGAGTACGGTTTCGCCACCGCCCCTATGGTGGTCAGCGGCTGCATCCTGATGAGGGTCTGTCACCTGGATACCTGTCCGGTTGGTGTGGCGACACAGAACCCCGTGTTGCGCGAGCGATTCACGGGAAATCCTGAGTTTGTCAAAACGTTCTTTGAGTTCCTCGCCGAAGAGGTCCGGGAGTATCTCGCACAACTGGGCTTCAGAAGTCTCGACGAAGCAATCGGACAGGTCCACCTGCTCGACGTCGACAGAGCCATTCATCACTGGAAGGCCGATGGCCTCGACCTGAGCCCGATTCTCTCGACCAGCCACGCCAGCGCTGGAGCGCTGCTCCAGCGGATGGAAGGGCAGGACCACGAGATCGCCAAGCACTTCGATCAGCAGCTGATTTCGTTCGCCGAACCCGCGCTTTCGCGCGGGGAGAAGGTGGCAATCAATCTCCCTATTCGCAATACAGAGCGTGCCGTGGGGACCATGTTGGGCCACGAGGTTACCAAGGCATTCGGCGAGCACGGCCTGCCCGCTGGAACTATCGACATCTCTCTCACCGGCGCAGCCGGGCAATCACTTGGGGCGTTCCTGCCAGGCGGCATCACGCTTCGACTCTCCGGCGATGCCAACGATTACGTGGGCAAGGGGCTCTCTGGTGGATCGATTGTGGTGCGCCCGCCCGAGGGGTCCCTGTATCCGCCAGAGCGCAACGTGATCGCCGGAAATGTGATTGGTTATGGTGCAACCTCGGGCACACTGTTCATCTCCGGCGTTGTCGGGGAACGGTTCATGGTCCGCAACTCAGGGGCAACCGCTGTTGTTGAAGGTGTGGGAGACCACGCACTCGAGTACATGACCGGAGGCTTGGCCATAATCCTGGGCGAGACGGGTCGCAACCTGGGCGCTGGCATGTCGGGTGGAACTGCCTATATCCATCGTCTGCGCCACGAGCGCGTTAATCGCGAGGCAATCACCAGTGGTGAACTTGAAATTGGCCCACTCGGGAGTGGAGACCAGGAGATCCTGTTGGATCTCCTGCGTACTCACGTCGCAGAGACCGGTTCCCCTTTGGCTGCTCGCTTGTTGGCAGATCCAGCGGCGAGCGTTGGGGAATTCGTCAAGGTGACACCAAGGGACTATCAAGCGGTCTTGCGCACTCGCGAGCAGGCAGAAAAAGAGGGCCTCGACCCCAATGGCGACATCGTGTGGAGTCGCATCCTGGAGGTGACCGGTGGCTGATCCGCGTGGTTTCATGAACTTTCCGGAGCGTGAGCTCCCGCCAAGACGTCCGGTAGAGGTGCGGATTGGGGACTGGCGTGAGGTCTATGGCCCAGCAGACCCCGGTGCCCTAACCAGGCAGGCCTCACGCTGCATGGACTGTGGTGTTCCCTTCTGCCACCATGGCTGTCCACTGGGCAACCTCATTCCCGAGTGGAACGACCTCATGCGTCGAGGTGATGGTAAAGGTGCGATTGAGCGGCTCCATGAGACCAACAACTTCCCGGAATTTACCGGTCGTCTGTGTCCGGCACCCTGCGAATCGTCCTGCGTGCTTGGTATCAACCAGCCCCCGGTAACCATCAAGAACATCGAAGTGTCGATTATCAATGACGCTTGGGAGAACGGATGGGTGAAGCCGCTGCCCCCTGAACGGCTGACGGGCAAGACTGTCGCGGTGGTGGGAAGTGGCCCTGCTGGGCTGGCGGCCGCTCAGCAGTTGACCCGTGTGGGACACACGGTCGCCGTGTTCGAGCGCGACGATCGCATTGGCGGGCTTCTGCGCTATGGAATTCCAGATTTCAAGATGGAGAAGCCACATCTCGACATGCGACTTGCCCAAATGCAGGAGGAGGGCACCAGGTTTAGGCCCGGTGTGACCGTGGGTGTTGACATTACGTGGAAAGAACTGAGCGAGCGCTACGACGCCGTCATTGTCGCCACCGGCGCTGCCATCCCGCGGGACCTTGCGATCCCAGGTCGTGAGCTTGATGGCATTTATCCCGCAATGGACTATTTGACTCCTGCCAACAGGGTTCAAGCCGGTGATGAAGTGCCGGACCAAATTCATGCAGAAGGCAAGCACGTCGTGATCCTCGGCGGTGGCGACACTGGTGCCGACTGCCTCGGAACCGCACACCGTCAAAAAGCGGCCTCAGCGACCATGTTGGCTATCGGCAAGCAACCACCCACCGAGCGTCCCCCAGAGGTGCCCTGGCCCCTTGACCCCATTCTTTTCGAGATCCAAAGCGCGCACGAAGAAGGTGGCGCGAGGGAGTTCCTTGCTTCCACGGTGCGTTTTATCGGCGATGATTCAGGTCGCGTCCGCGCGATTGAAGTGTGCGAGACCGAGTACCGGGACGGCGGGCGTTTCCCGAAGCCTGGAACCGAGCGTGAAATCCCCGCAGACCTCGTGTTGCTGGCGCTGGGCTATCAGGGCGCAGAACACAGTCAGCTCCTTGAGCAGGTCGGCTTGGGAGTTGATGGCTCGAGAAACCTGGAGCGAAACCGCGACTACTCGACTGCTGTTCCGGGAGTTTTCGTCGCTGGTGATGCCGGTCGAGGAGCGTCCCTCATCGTGTGGGCAATTGCCGAGGGCCGTGCTGTGGCGGCTGAGGTAGACCGTTATCTCGAAGGCACTACGCTTTTACCAGCGCCGGTTAGCGCCTTTGACCGCCCTTTGTCGGTGTAAGAACAACGTGAGGAAGCAATGAGACGCGCGAAGATTGTGGCAACACTGGGGCCAGCGACCTCGAGCTACGACAGCATTCAGGCCCTTGTGGAGGCCGGGGTCAACATCATCAGGATGAACCTCAGCCACGGCAGCCTGGCTGTTCACGAAGAGATCTTTCACACGGTGCGCTCCGTCGCTGGTGACCTCGACCAGCCGATTGCCATCCTGGTAGACCTCCAGGGTCCCAAGATCCGTCTGGAAAAGTTTGCCGAGGGCCCCCACGTTCTCGCGCCTGGCGACACTTTTACCATCACGATTCGCGATGTGGTCGGAACCAAGGAACTCGTGGGTACGACCTATAAAGGCCTACCCGGCGACGTCAAGCCGGGGGACACCCTGTTGATCGATGACGGAAAGGTTCGCCTCGAGGCCGTGTCCTCCGATGGCACTGATGTCGTGACTACCGTCGTTGTAGGTGGAGCGGTTTCCAACAACAAGGGGATCAACCTCCCCGGTGTTGCTGTGTCGGCCCCCGCGCTCTCCGACAAAGACGAGGAAGATCTTCGCTGGGCCCTGAAAATGAGGTGCGATTTCATCGCGCTCAGCTTTGTGCGTAATGCCTCAGACATTGAGCGTGTTCACACGATCATGGCCGAAGAAGGCTTTAGCTGCCCAGTGATCGCCAAGGTTGAGAAGCCAGAGGCCGTTGACAACCTCGACGCAATCGTTGACGCGTTCGATGGAATCATGGTCGCCCGCGGCGACCTCGGCGTTGAGCTGCCCCCAGAGACCGTTCCAATCATCCAAAAGAAGGCAATCGAACTTGGTCGCCGCATGGCGAAGCCCGTCATCGTTGCCACCCAGATGCTTGAATCGATGATCGAGGCTCCGGTGCCGACCCGAGCGGAGACCTCTGACGTGGCAAACGCCGTGCTCGATGGCGCCGATGCAGTTATGTTGAGCGGCGAAACAAGCGTAGGTAAGTATCCAGCCATTGCCGTGGCGACCATGGCGAGAATCCTTGAGTCCACTGAGGACCACGGCCTGTCCCGGATTCCACCCCTGGGCACCAAACCCCGCACTCAGGGCGGCGCTATCACCCTTGCGGCCGAGGAAGTAGCGACTTTCGTCGAAGCCAAGTGTGTCTGCGTATTTACGGAATCTGGCGACTCAGCACGGCGTATGGCACGACTTCGTAGCCGTATTCCGATGATTGCTTTTACTCCGTCGGAAGAGATCCGCCGGCGCATGGCGCTCTCGTGGGGCGTGAAGTCATACCTCGTGCCACGTGTCACTCACACCGACGCTATGTACCCGATCGTTGACGACTCGCTTATGTCCCACAAACTCGCCGAGCGCGGGGACAAGGTCGTCGTTATTTCAGGATCGCCTCCTGGAACGCCTGGATCCACCAACGATCTGAGAGTCCACGTTGTGGGAGATGCGATGGAGGGCGTCGCGCCCGTCTGGTCAAACTAGCTAGCTGGTGCCGGATGTGGGATTTGAACCCACACGCCCTTTCGGACAAAGCATTTTGAGTGCTCCGCGTCTGCCATTCCGCCAATCCGGCAAGGTGTTGATGTGGCTCTAGAACCATACCGTAGGCTCCTGGTGTGAGCGAAAACAGTCCAACCCCCGGGGCAAAGACCCGTGTCATCGTTGCCGAGGATGAATCCCTCATCCGGATTGACATTGTTGAGATTCTGCGGGACAACGGTTTTGACGTTATTGGCGAGGCCGCTGACGGGGAGAAGGCTGTCGCGCTCGCTGAGGAGCTCCGACCAGACATCGTCGTGATGGATGTCAAAATGCCGCTATTGGATGGCATCTCGGCCGCCGAGATACTCACCAAACGCCACATCGCACCCGTTGTCCTCTTGACCGCTTTTTCCCAGCGCGAGCTTGTTGAGCGCGCCGCCGAGGCCGGAGCTTTGGCTTATGTCGTGAAGCCCTTCACACCCAACGACCTCATCCCAGCGATTGATATCGCGCTGACGAGGTATCAACAGATCACCGCGCTCGAAGACGAGATTTCCGACCTCGCCGAGCGTCTTGAGACCCGCAAGGTTCTTGATCGCGCCAAAGGCATTCTCAACGACACCATGGGCCTGACCGAGCCAGAAGCATTCCGCTGGATTCAGAAGGCATCGATGGATCGTCGCCTCTCGATGCGCGAAGTAGCGCAGACCGTAATAGACCAGCTTGCTGAGCGGGCAGCAAACCCAGACATCTAGGACGGCTAGTCCTTGCTGGGCGCATCCTTGAGATAGTTAGTCATCCGGACGGTAGAGAGCCTTTTGCCCTGCTCATCACAAATCGTGATGCTGTGGGTCGCCAGCGTGCGTCCCAGTACCAAAGCTTCGCAGGTTGCCGTGACGATTCCGGAACTGACAGCCCTGGAGTGAGTGGCGTTGATCTCAATTCCCACGGCGATACGCCCCGGGCCCGCGTGGATTGCTGAAGAGATTGAGCCCAAGGACTCCGCGAGGACCACGTGGGCGCCACCGTGCAACAACCCGATTACTTGCCGGTTGCCCTCCACTGGCATAGTGGCAACCGAGCGCTCTGCGGAGAGCTCAAGAAGCTCAATCCCCATTTTCTTTGCCAGCTGGCCACCGCCTGTGGCGACGAGCCGCTCGACAAGCTCGGGATCCAAATCTGCTGGGAAAACGGTCATCAGCGCTCCTGCCCTCTACTGGCCCGGCGATAGGCTTAGGCCGTGAATGCCAAGCCTACCTTGATGGTCATCGACGGCCATTCTTTGGCTTTCAGGGCCTTTTATGCCCTGCCAGTGGACAGTTTTCAGGCTCCGGATGGTCAGCACACTAACGCTATCCACGGTTTCATCTCGATGTTCTTGGGTCTCCTCAAGAAGGAAGAACCTACGCACGTTGCTGTCGCGTTCGATGTGTCGAGGTACTCATTCCGGACGAGGGTGTATCCCGAGTACAAAGCCACCCGCGGGGAAACGCCCAGTGAGTTCATCGGACAGGTTCCGCTGTTGCAGGAGGCGTTGCATGCCATGGGCGTCCCGACCCTCACTAAAGAGGATTACGAGGCTGATGACATCTTGGCAACCCTCGCGACGCAGGGTGCTAGTGCTGGAATGAATGTTCTGGTCGTTTCGGGGGACCGCGACACTCTGCAGCTGGTGAACGACCAGGTCACCGTCTTGTATCCGAGCGCCCGCGGGGTAGCTGAGCTCAAGCGTTACACGCCAGCTGCGGTTATTGAGCGCTACGGGGTCGAGCCACACCAGTATCCAGAGATTGCGGCACTGGTAGGGGAGACCAGCGACAACCTGATCGGTGTCGACAAAGTCGGCGAGAAGACTGCGGTGAAGTGGATCCAGCAGTACGGCTCCCTGGACAACCTTCTTGCTCACGTCGATGACATCACAGGTGTGGTGGGGCAAAACCTGCGGGACCAAACTGACCGGGTCGTGCGCAACCGCCAGCTGAATCACCTGCTTACCGATATCGATGTCGGCGTGACGCTGGAGAGCCTCCAGAGAAAGCCCATCGATGTCCCTGCGGTGCGCGAAGTCTTCACCCGACTAGCTTTCAAATCGCTGACGGAGAGGGTTGTGGCACTCGCCGGAGGCGACCCAGAGCCTGCCACCGCCTCCGAACCCTCGGCCCCTGCCGGCGCACTCCCCGATGAACGCCTGCTCGTGGACGAGGAACTTGGGCACTGGCTCTCGCTCAATCAAGACAGCCCGCTAGGTCTCAGCCTGCGCACTCAGGGAACGTCCATTACGGAATGTGGGCTCGCAACAATGTCAGAGGCCATACGGGTTCCGGTGATTGAGGGCGGCAGTGACCACCTCCCGCTACTAGAGGCTCTTCGTGACCCCGCCCACTCCTTCGTGTCCTATGGCGCCAAGAACGTTCTTAAAGCTCTCGCTAGGACATGGTCGCGATCACCCAGAGTCGCCGGCGACCCCGCGCTGATGCGTTGGGTCGCCAACCCCTCGAGGAAGTCTGACTCCCTGGAGAATCTGGTGGGGGACACTCTAGGTATAGAGATTCCTTCTCCGCGGGCCGACCAGCTTCTCCCCGAAACCGACGCTGTGGGAGTGGGGGTTGAGGCCTGGCTCGTACTTCAGGCATGGGCGAAGGTGTCAGACGAACTCGACGTCGGAAGCGCCGGGGTTGCTGAGGAAATTGAGCTTCCCCTTCTCGCCATCCTCGCCCGTATGGAGCTCGAGGGCATTGCCGTTGACGCACAAGCCCTTGCGACTCTCGACGAACGGCTCGCGCACACCGTTCGAGAACGAGAGACCGAAGCCTTTTCCATCATCGGACACGAAGTGAATTTGGGCTCGCCCAAGCAGCTCCAAACCGTGCTGTTCGAGGAACTTGGGATGCCAAAGACCCGAGCGACCAAGACCGGGTTCTCGACCGATGCCAGTGCGCTTCAAGACGTGCAAGAGTCGAACCCGCACCCATTCCTTGACGCTTTGTTGGCGCATCGCGACGCGACTAAGCTTCGACAGATCATCGAGGGTCTTCGATCTGCTGTTGCCAGCGACGGACGCGTACACACGACTTTCGACCAGATGGGCACGAGCACCGGTCGCTTGTCCTCCCTTGACCCCAATGTGCAGAACATTCCTATCCGCACCGAAATCGGCCGTGAGATTCGGGCGTGTTTCATCGCGGGCCCCGATTCGGAAGGGTTGTTCACCGCTGATTATTCGCAGATCGAAATGCGCATTATGGCTCACCTGTCCGGTGATGAGGCCCTCATCCAGGCGTTCCACGCCGGGGAAGACCTGCATCGTTTTGTCGGGGCGAAGATTTTCGAGGTCGAGCCAGAGGAGGTCACACCCCTCATGCGGACCAAGGTGAAAGCCATGAGCTACGGGCTTGCCTACGGGCTCTCTGCGTTTGGCCTGGCGAAGCAGTTGCGGATTCCCACCTCTGAGGCCAAAGAACTCATGACTGAGTATTTCCGACGGTTTGGGAAAGTGCGGGATTACCTGAACTCCGTCGTGGCCCAGGCTAAAGTCAACGGCTACACCGAGACA
>CAZQIH010000020.1:0-3923 GCA_964593715.1 uncultured Microbacteriaceae bacterium | reverse complement strand
ATTCCCAGATCTCGCGTCGCCCAACCGAATTGTTCGAGAAGCTGCCGAGCGCGCAGCCCTCAATGCGCCGATTCAGGGGACCGCTGCAGACATCATCAAGCGCGCAATGATTGCCATTGAGCGCGAAATCCGGGAGAAGTCCATGAAGTCGCGCATGGTTCTTCAGGTCCACGATGAGCTGGTGTTTGAGCTGGCGCCAGGGGAGCACGACGCGCTAGAGAAGCTCGTTGTTGCGCAAATGGGGTCTGCAGCTGAACTGGCGGTTCCACTGGATGTTCAGGTGGGTTTCGGGGCGAACTGGGACCAAGCGGCACACTAGGCGTTTGCCGGGTTTCGTCTCGCCGGCTAGACTGAGGGGTCGTCCAAATTGGACGGTGTGTCCTGTCCACGCTTGGCCAACGCACTATTGGTCCAGCCCGAGTAGAAATCCATTGTCCCTAACCCTATGACTCCTTCAACTACCGCTAGCCCGAAGCAAATCGCCATCAACGACATCGGCAGCGCCGAAGATTTCTTGGCTGAAGTCGAGAAAACTCTCAAGTTCTTCAACGACGGTGACCTCATCTCTGGAACCGTCGTCAAAATCGACCGGGACGAAGTCCTCCTCGACGTCGGCTACAAGACCGAGGGCGTTATTCCCTCCCGCGAACTTTCCATCAAGCACGACATCGACCCCTCCGAGGTCGTCTCAGTCGGTGACGCAATTGAAGCCTTGGTCCTCCAGAAGGAAGACAAAGAAGGCCGCCTGATTCTCTCCAAGAAGCGCGCACAGTATGAGCGTGCATGGGGCGACGTCGAGAAGATCAAAGAAGCCGAAGGCGTTGTCACCGGCCACGTCATCGAGGTTGTCAAGGGTGGTCTTATCGTTGACATCGGTCTGCGCGGATTCCTTCCCGCCTCGCTCATCGAGTTGCGTCGCGTACGCGACCTGACCCCTTACCTGGGCCAGGAAATCGAGGCGATGATTCTCGAGCTGGACAAGAACCGCAACAACGTTGTTCTTTCTCGCCGCGCTCTGCTCGAGCAGAGCCAGAGCGAGAACCGTTCCTCCTTCTTGGACGGCCTCCAGAAGGGACAGGTCCGTAAGGGTGTTGTCTCGTCCATCGTGAACTTTGGTGCTTTCGTGGACCTGGGTGGAGTCGACGGCCTCGTGCACGTGTCCGAACTCAGCTGGAAGCACATCGAGCACGCCAGCGAGGTTGTTGAAGTTGGTCAGGAAGTCACCGTCGAGGTCCTCGAGGTCGACATGGACCGTGAGCGCGTGTCACTTTCTCTCAAGGCCACGCAGGAAGATCCCTGGCAGGTATTCGCAAGGACACACGCTATTGGGCAGATTGCTCCAGGAGCAGTCACGAAACTCGTTCCCTTCGGTGCATTCGTGCGTGTCGCCGATGGCATCGAGGGCCTTGTTCACATCTCGGAGATCTCCGACAAGCACATCGAGCTCGCTGAGCAGGTCGTGTCGACTGGTGATCAGGTGTTCGTGAAGATCATTGACATCGACTTGGAGCGTCGCCGTATCTCGCTGTCGATTAAGCAGGCCAACGAGGGCGTCGACCCTGAAGGTTCAGAGTTTGACCCTGCTCTCTATGGCATGCCCACCGAGTATGACGAAAAGGGCAACTACACCTATCCCGCCGGCTTCAACGTCGAGACGGGTGAGTGGCTCGAGGGCTTTGACGACCAGCGCAAGGTGTGGGAGAAGCAGTATGCGGACGCCCAGGCCCGTTGGGAGGCTCACAAGGCCCAGGTTGCTCACATGAACTCCATCGTGATCGAGCCCATTGAACGATCCGAGTCTGACGACTCAGCCGTCAGTATGCCCGCCGTTGAGGAAACTGTAGGCACACTGGCAGACGACGAGGGTCTCTCGGCCCTGCGCGACAAGCTGGTGGGCGAAGAGTAAGTCTTCGTTCGCAGTGTGGCCCCACTCCGGTAGTGGGGCCACACTGCGTTAACGGCCCAGCTAGGCTCTCCCCATGCCCATTGTCGCCCTCACCGGGGGAATCGCCGCCGGAAAAAGCACGGTAACCGGTGTGCTCGAAGAACTCGGCGCGCTTGTTATCGACGCGGACACTCTTGCCCGAGAGGCCGTAGCGCCTGGGACTCCGGGGCTCGAGGCCATTGTGAGACGTTTTGGCGGGAGAGTCGTTGGCGTGGATGGCTCCCTCAACAGGCAGGCACTCGCTGACATTGTGTTTGCAAAACCACAAGCGCGCCAAGACCTCGAGGGCATCGTCCACCCCATTGTGGGAGAGCTTTCCAAGATCGCGTTTGCCCGTGCAGGCGCCGAGGAGCCAGACCGAGTACTGGTGTACGCGATTCCCCTGCTCGCCGAGTCATCGCGCCAGGGGGAGTTTGACCTCGTTGTCGTTGTCGACGCTCCGGCACAGGAACGGGCCAGTCGTCTTGTAGAACACAGGGGGCTTAGCCCCGCTGAGGCATCAGCCAGAGTCGGCTCCCAGGCTACCGATGAGGAGAGATTGGCTCGTGCCGACATAGTTCTTGACGCCAGCGGGACTCCGGAGCAGACGCTTGCCCGAGCACGCGCCCTGTATCAGGCCCTAGAAGAGTGCTGGCCTGATCGGCTCTCAGAGGCGCCTGGGTTGTACACATCGCTCGCGCCGTAGGCTTGGCGCATGGACACCAGACGTGCTCTCAGACCCTTTGAGGTCGTCAGTGAGTACACCCCTAGCGGCGATCAACCGAAGGCACTAGACGAGCTCGAGCAGCGTTTTCTTGCCGGCGAATCCGACGTCGTTCTTCTCGGGGCAACAGGCACGGGGAAGTCGGCAACGACGGCCTGGCTGATCGAACGGCTCCAGCGACCAACATTGGTGTTGGCCCACAACAAGACGCTGGCAGCCCAGTTGGCCACTGAGCTGAGGGAAATGTTGCCCCACAACGCTGTGGAGTACTTCGTGTCCTACTACGACTACTACCAACCCGAGGCCTATGTTCCGCAGACCGATACGTTCATTGAGAAGGACAGCTCGGTCAACGCAGAGGTTGAACGCCTGCGGCATTCCACAACCAACTCTCTGCTGAGCAGACGAGATGTTGTTGTTGTGTCTACGGTGTCGTGCATCTACGGTCTTGGTGCCCCCGAGGACTATTTCGAAGCTATGGTTCCGCTCCAGGTCGGTCAGAGAATTTCCCGTGAGGAGCTCATCAAGGCGTTTGTTCAGATGCAGTACGAGCGCAACGACATCGCGTTCGAACGTGGGACGTTCCGCGTTCGTGGGGACACCATCGAAATAATCCCGGTCTATGAGGAGCTTGCCCTTCGTATAGACATGTTCGGGGACGAAATCGAGTCGCTCGCTTCCTTGCACCCGCTGACCGGGAGCACAATCGAGTCTCTGGAGACCGTCAGTGTCTTCCCCGCGACCCACTATGCAGCCTCTCCGGAAACGATGAAACGTGCGGTTGTAGGCATTCGCGCGGAACTAGAGCAGCGCGTCGCTGAGTTGGAGAAGGCCGGCAAACTCTTGGAGGCCCAACGTCTGCGCATGCGCACCACCTACGACCTGGAGATGATTGAGCAACTCGGTTTCTGCTCCGGCATCGAGAACTACTCGCGTCACATCGATGGGCGTCAGCCAGGGGAGGCGCCTAGCTGTCTTCTCGATTACTTCCCCGAGGACTTCCTCACCGTCATCGACGAGTCCCATGTCACGGTGCCACAAATCGGTGGCATGTATGAAGGGGATGCCTCCCGCAAGCGGACACTGGTCGAACACGGCTTCCGGCTTCCGAGCGCCATGGACAACAGACCGCTGCGTTTCGATGAGTTTCTGGGGAGAACGGGCCAGAAGATGTATCTCTCCGCCACCCCCGGCCCCTACGAACTCGGGGTGTCGGACGGAGTTGTAGAACAGATCATCCGACCTACCGGACTGATTGATCCCCACATAGTGGTG
>CAZQIH010000019.1:599-13804 GCA_964593715.1 uncultured Microbacteriaceae bacterium | reverse complement strand
AGAAAGCTCATCACCGCACTCGCCGGCCTCATCACCGCTGCCGCACCTGAGATCGGCGACCCTCACGCCAGAAGCCTGCGCGATGGCTTGCGCAGTGTTCAGCTGGCCATTAGAGAAGCCTCCACATTCCCGGATGCGCCCGGTCAGGGACCAGGTGAAAAATACACCGGCCCCGTTAACTAAGCCGGCAGAACCTTCACACCCACGCCATCGCAGCGCTCAGCAATGACGGGGTCATCAGCCCACCTGGCGGATATCTCAGCGACCATGGCGGCGACCGCGTCGTGGGCAAGTCCAGGCACCAAGCCCAGCACAACCACTATCTCTGGCCCGGCCAGCGTCTGAGTCGGGTCCCCACACACCACCCGGTGAACGACAATCTCTGGATGCCGGGCGAGCGCCGCAGCCAAACTAGACCGGACGTGCTCATCGACCCAGGGCGCCACGTAGGGGTTTCCGGTGGCGGCGGCCTCGAGAGCGCTCCGGCGAAAGACTCTGGTTCCAGGCGAGCCAGGGTCGAGAACCAGTGCGAGTCCGTCACTGGCGGCGGCAAGCGCCGCTCTTGCCCCCTCCACGGGAATCGGTCGTGCCTGAGAATTCCAGAGCGCCATCGCCGCAACATCACTAAAGACGGGAACAACAGCGCGACCGTCTGGCCCTTCGAGGTGTGGAACAGAGAGCTCCTGTGTTTTCTCCACGAGCGCACCAGTTTCGGTCACCCCATAGTCGCCGGCCTCGGCAATCAGCGGACTGAGCACCCGCGCCGCGCCAAGCGCCTCTATGCACTCACTCCACGCCGTGGCCAGCTCCAGCTGGGTGCGCCCCTGCGGTTCCCGATCAAGGAGCTCCTGAAATACGGCTAGCGCTGCGCGCAGACTCGAGTCAGCCTCCCCCGAATCACCCGCGAACGGGTTCGGAGAAAAAGACCGGCCCTGAAAGGGCTGGCCAGCCGAATCAGCGGCCGGCGACATCCAGGGCCTCGGTGAGCGTAAATGCTCCGGCGTAGAGGGCTTTGCCAAGGATTGCGCCCTCCAGACCCAGCGGCACCAATTCGCGAAGAGCAGCAACATCATCGAGGGAGGAAATCCCGCCCGAGGCAATGACAGGGTGATTGGTCTGAGAGAGCACATGCTTCAGGAGTTCGATGTTGGGGCCACGCATGGTGCCATCCTTCGTGACGTCCGTAACGACATAGCGAGCACATCCGCACTCGTTCAGACGATCGAGGGTGTCAAAAAGATTGCCACCTTCCTTGGTCCATCCTCTGGCAGCCAGAGTCTCGCCACGAACGTCAAGGCCCACAGCAATGGCTTCGCCGTATTCCGAAATGACGTGAGCAGTCCACTCGGGGTTCTCCAGCGCCGCCGTTCCCAGGTTCACCCTCACAGCACCCGTCGAGAGGGCGTTCTCGAGGGACTCGTCATCGCGGATTCCCCCGGAGAGCTCAACGTTTACCTTCTTGCCCACGGCCTTAACCACGCGGCGAATCACCGCACGGTTGTTGCCGCGATCGAAGGCCGCATCAAGATCGACGAGGTGTAACCACTGGGCGCCCTGGCGCATCCACTCTTCGGCCGCCTCGACCGGGTCCCCGTAGGAGGTTTCCGTTCCGGCTTCGCCCTGAGTGAGGCGGACAGCCTTTCCGTCGGCGACATCAACAGCGGGCAGAAGAATCAGTGAGGGCGATTGAGAGAATTCGTTCATAACAGTGGAGGCATGAGACCTTGTCAGCGGAGTAAGCGCATCGCATCAGCCACGGTGCACAAGTTAGAAATACTACCCCGTTAACGCGAGTCGGTTTCGCCTGCGGTTAGGCCAAGGATCCCACCCAGTTGCGCAGTAGCGCGAGGCCCGCCTCCCCCGATTTCTCTGGGTGGAACTGGGTAGCTGAAAGAGGCCCATTCTCCACCGCTGCAACGAATCGTTGGCCGTGTGTCGCCCATGACACCAACGGGGCGGGCAACGAGCCGGTGTCGTGGAGCAACCACTCGGTCGCGGCGTAGGAGTGAACGAAGTAGAAGCGCTCGGACTCCACGCCAGCAAATAGAGTGCTTCCGGGAGCGCTCTCGACTGTGTTCCATCCCATGTGGGGAAGTATTGGCGCGTCCAGTTGCCCGACGCTGCCTGGCCACTGCCCAAGACCGGGAGTATCCACCCCGTGTTCCATTCCGCGCTCAAACATGATCTGCAGGCCCACGCAAATGCCGAGCACCGGGCGGCCACCAGCCACGCGCTTGTCAATAACCTCTTCGCCGCCCACCTCAGCAAGCGCCGCCATCACGGTGGCAAAGGCGCCAACACCGGGAACCACGAGCCCGTGTGCCTCCAGCGCTTCTTCCCGGTCGTTGGTCAGAGTGACATCGGCACCGGCATGTTCGAGCGCCTTGAGGGCTGAGTGGACATTGCCCGAACCGTAGTCATAGACAACAACACGCGGACTCACTGTTACAGGGCGCCCTTGGTCGAGGGAATGCCCTCAACACGAGAGTCTCTGGCCACGGCCCCGCGGAGCGCACGCGCAAAGGCTTTGAACTCGGCCTCAGCGATGTGGTGGGGGTCTCGGCCATCCAGCACGGTAATGTGCACGGTCAGATCAGCGTGCATCGTGATCGCTTCGAAGACGTGTCGCACCAACGAACCCGTGAAGTGGCCGCCGATGGCGTGGTATTCGAAGCCCTCGGGCTCTCCCGTGTGCACGAGATACGGACGCCCAGACACGTCAACAACGGCTCTTGCGAGCGCGTCATCCAGTGGCACCAGAGCATCACCGAAGCGGGCAATACCTGCCTTGTCGCCAAGGGCCTGCACAATGGCCTGCCCCAAAACGATGGCGGTGTCCTCCACCGTGTGGTGAACATCGATATCGGTGTCACCGCTGGCTTCAATCTCCAGGTCGATCAGGGAGTGCTTTGAGAACGCAGTCAGCATGTGGTCATAAAACGGGACCGTCGTCGAAATGGAGGATCGACCGGTGCCATCAAGGTTCAGGGAGAGCCGAACCGAGGATTCAGAGGTGCTGCGCTCGATAGTGGCAGTGCGGGGAGAAGTCACGCCTTTAGTGTAGCCAGTGCGTCGAGCAAGGCCGTGGTCTCCGCCTCGGTTCCCGCCGTCACCCGAAGGTGATGGGCGATACCCACGTCTCTCACCAGGATCCCGCGCTCTAGCAACTCGGCAAAAAGCGTCCGTGGACTCTCAATGCCTCCAAAGAGCACAAAGTTGGCCTGGGAATCGTGGACGCTGTAGCCAAGCAAGGGCAATTCACGCAGGAGCCGATCTCGCTGCGACCGGATGTCCTCAACCATCGAGAGCATCACATCGGCGTGCTGTAGGGCTGCCACCGCGGCAGCTTGGGTCAGCGCGGAGAGGTGATAGGGCAGGCGCACCAACCGCAGCGCGTCATTGACTGCGGGGTCGGCCAGAACATAGCCGACCCGGGCACCCGCGAAGGCGAACGCCTTGGACATCGTCCTCGAGATGATCAGCCTCTCGCGACCGGGGAGCAGGTCCTGGGCAGTGGGCGAACCCTCTGGCAGGAACTCAACGTAGGCCTCATCCACCAGCACAATTCCCGAAGTCGCGTTGTAGGCGGCTTCGATGACCGCGAGAGAAACGGGTGTGCCAGTTGGGTTATTCGGCGCACAAAAGAAAACAAGGTCAGGCTGGTGGCTCCGAATATCTGCGACCACAGATTCCACGCTCAAGGAGTAGTCCGAGCCACGCGCCCCCTCCACCCAGCTGGTCCCGGTCGCCTCAGCGATGATCGGGTGCATCGAGTAGGTGGGAGGGAAGCCCAAGAGGCTACGACCTGGTCCTCCAAATGCCTGCAGTACGTGCTGGAGCACTTCATTGGACCCGTTTGCGGCCCACACCATGTCGGGGCTCACCACAGTGTTTGAGCCCCGTGAGTTCGCGTAACCGGCGAGCGCTTCCCTCAACTCCGTGAACTCGCGATCGGGGTAGCGATTAATGGTTTCTAGTGCCTGGGCCACCGCAGAAACGATTGATTCGCGGACTGCCGCCGGAATCGGGTGGGTGTTCTCATTGACGTTGAGCGCATAGGGCACCGCGACCATGGGCGCACCGTAGGGCTTCTTACCTACAAGGTCAGCCCGAATCGGTAAGTCATCAAGTGTGGCCACCTGATAATCGTAGCCGGGTGGGCCAGAGGCTCAGGCGCTAGCGGGGAATCGCGAGCTCTTGCCCGGGAGTCAGGCTCGCACTCGTGAGTTGGTTCAGGGTCATGAGCTCGGCGACGGTGTCGCGAGGATCTCCTGTGGGGTCGATAAGTTCGGCAATGCTCCACAGGGTGTCACCGGACATCACCGTCACATAATCAAAGTCGTTCGACGAGGGCGTGCTCTCCGCGAGCGCGCCAGGCGAAGTCACCAAAAGTGAGACTGCGAGGACGGGAACCGCAATCAGGGTTGCCAGGACGAGACGTCCCCTGCGGGTGATGCGAAGTGTGGCGCTGGTCATGATTACCCTCCTTGGGTGGTTGAGATTCCGGACCCGACCCTCGGCCGGGAGGACCGGGTCCGAATCTCTGTTTCGAAGATATGTTCGAATACTTGTGGTGTCAAGTACCGAACACTCTGTATTTCATCACCCACCACCGACACGCTGTGGACAGCTTCGAACGCATGTGTAGAAAAAGTGTTCGATTTCGGTTACTCTGAGGACATGTTGACCGAACAGCAGCAAAAGATTCAGGCCTTTATCGAGCACTCGCTGGACTCCCGCGGGGTGCCACCGAGCATGCGAGAGATCTGCGACAACACCGGCCTCTCCTCCACCTCGAGCGTGTCCCACCAGTTGAGCCAGCTCGAGCGGGCGGGGTTCATCAAGCGTCACGCCAACACAGCGCGGACGTTGGAGATTCTCAAGCGCCTCACCCCGGAGCCCGACCAGCCAGTACTCTCGCTGGTCCCGCAGAGCGATAACGTCGTGAACGTCCCGCTCGTGGGTCGCATCGCTGCAGGTATTCCGATCACTGCAGAACAGCAGGTCGAAGATGTTTTGGCACTGCCCCGCACCCTGGTGGGCAATGGCGAGCTCTTCATGTTGAAGGTGGTGGGTGATTCGATGATTGATGCCGCCATCTGTGACGGCGACTGGGTCGTCGTGCGCCAGCAGGCCACCGCCGACAATGGCGACATTGTTGCGGCCATGCTGGACGAGGAAGCCACGGTCAAGGTGTTCAAGCAGCGTGATGGCCACACCTGGCTACTCCCCCAGAACAGCGCCTATGAGCCCATTTTGGGCGACCACGCCACAGTGCTTGGCAAAGTAGTAACGGTACTGCGCAGCCTGTAGAAGTGAGGGAAGGGGCCGGCCGATACGCCGGGTTCTGTCCCGAAGCGAACTTCGGTGGCGACCATCTTTCTCGGAGGGCTGTTACCAACACTCTCTAGCGGCCTACCCGACACCCAAGCGAGCAACTTCAGTGGTGTCTGTTTGGCCTTGCTCCGGACGAGGTTTACCGAGCAGATTCGGTCACCCGAACCTCTGGTGGTCTCTTACACCACCGTTTCACCCTTACCCGATTGCTCGGGCGGTTTACTTTCTGTGGCACTGTCTCGCGGATTACTCCGGGTGGGTGTTACCCACCGTCCTGCTCTATGGAGCCCGGACGTTCCTCGGCACTACCGAAATAGTGACGCGACCGCCTGGCCGACCCTTTCCATCAACTACCAGGGTAAGGCCATAATGCCTCGGGCACTAGAGGTCGCGATAGGACGACCCTGAATCGAGCGCCCTGTTGGCCGCAGCATCGGCTCGCGAGTTCTCTTCCCGGGGAACCCATTCGAACGCCACGGCACGGCCTGCGAGCAGCCCGCGAGCCTCCTGGGCCAGGGTCTGCATATCTGGGTGCTTAATCTTCCACCGCCCAGACATCTGTTCCACCACGAGCTTGGAATCCATGCGAATGTGGAGCGTGGCGGAGGGCGAAATCTCTAACGCCGTCTTGACCCCCTCGATCATTCCGCGGTACTCCGCGACGTTATTGGAGGCAACACCGCACAACACTCCAGCGGACGCTATGACCGAACCCGACTGAGGATCGATAACCACAGCTCCGCCAGCCGCATCACCGGGATTACCCCTGGATGCGCCATCAGCCTCGATGACCAGCCGCTCGTGACTCACAGGCCCGACTCTGCCGTTCGAATGAGAATCGCGCTGCTATCTGGACACAACAACACTTCATCCGCCGGCGCTTGGCGGACCGCTTGGATGTCTGACTCGGTGAGGGCCACACCGCTTGCGCTCGAGATTCCAGCCCGCAAGTGGCTAGCCCCCTGGCCGTAACGCTCACGCTGACGTTCATAGAGAGCAACAAGGTCGGCAGGCAACGCGGAGACCAGATCAGCTCTCGCGGAGGCGAGGCGAGCCAGTTCCGCTGCGAGCTCTGCGCTCTGGGTTTGCTCCTGGCTGCGAGCGTCGGCGAGTGCCTCCTCAGCAGTGGCAAGGTCGCCCGCGATTTGCGACTCTCTCGCTTGGGCCTCATCGAGTCGTTCCATAATCGCAAGCTCGATGTCTTCTAAATCAGAGCGCCTGCCAATGAGGCTCTGAAGCTCGTGTTCTAGGCCTTGAGCGTCCTTCGCGGAGGCAGTGTGCTCGAGACGTTCTTGGTCTGTCGCGATGCGCTTCTCCACCATGGCCACGTCAGATTCCGCGCGAGAGAGCTCAGATCGAATGCCTTCCAGCTCAACAAAAGCCTCGTGGCGTCGGCCCCTCAACTCCTCCACGGCTGCAGTGAGGCTCGGAATGTGAAGGGTTTCTGAGAGCGCTGCCCCCGTGGCTTTAGCGCGGGTCACGGCCCGGTCATAGTCAGCCAACTCCAACAACCGTGCTTGGACCTCGGGAGGTGCGCTCAGTGCCATTCTCACTCCCCCACTCGTTGAACTTGGAACGTCCACGGATCAGTGTTGAGATCGCTCACGGTCACCGGAACGCCCAATAACGCCCGCAGTTCCTCGGCCGCAACATCCAGCCACAACCACTCAGCGGCGAAGTGCGAAATAGTAATCAGACTCGGGCCACCAAAGAGCTTGGCGTGCTCGCGGAACTCACTGGCTGGATGGTGACGCAGGTCACTGGTGATGTAGACATCGCTGCCAAGAACCGCTGGCTCCTGCAACAAAGAATCCCCGGCGCCCGCACATAGCGCGACCCGTGCGACCCGCGCGTCAGGGTCCCCGGCAACAACCGGACCAACAGCGGTCTGCGGCAGCACCTCACCGAGGGCCACAGCAAGCTCATACAAGCTCATCTCTCTGGGGAGCGAGCCAACACGCCCCAGGCCATGGCCCGGTTGGGAGTCTGGAACCAGGGGTTCGTGATCTAGTACCCCAATCAGGTCGGCAAGTCGACTGGAGGTTCCCGTGGGAACAACATCGGCGTTCGTATGAGCCGAATAGAGTGCTATTCCGGCACGAATCAGCTCAGCCACAACGTGGCCCTTATAGGTCGACTCCGCAACGCTGGTAACACCTCGAAGCAGCAAGGGGTGGTGGGCAACAATCAGGTTGGCACCAGAATCACGCGCCTCAGCAATGGTCTCTGGCGTCACATCCACCACCAGGTGGATGGCCTCAATCACCTGCTCGGGGGAACCCACAACCAGACCTGGCGAGTCCCACTCCTGCGCCCCGGACTCTGGCCAGAGCGTGGTGATCTGTGTGAGAACAGATTCCAGAGTGGTTTTAGCCATGGGCCACCTGAGCAGCCTTCGGGCGAATCACAAGAGCAGTGACGGCGCTGACCACTCCAGAGACAACGAGCGCCAGAACCACGCCGAGCTGCCCCGCACTGAGATCAATCAGGCCTGCCATCTCGAGCAGGGGCAGGAGATATCCAAGCCACCCAAGCCAAGGAACCGACGAAGTAATCATGCCAAGGCCGGCTGCAATGCCTACGACCATTCCGGCTAGAGGCGCTACGCGCCAGGCGGGAGTGGCGCCAGAAGTGAGCCCGTCAAGACGACTGGCGCCCAGTGCCACATCGAGTGCGAAGGTTGCGCCCCACGCCGCCAACACCACACCGGCGACATAAAGCAGGCTGGGGACGTAGCTGGCGACAGACTGCTCAAAGGCAATCGCAGCCGCCACTGCCGCCAGAGAAATCAGGGCAAAGACCGACGTCGCCATCAGACGCGATACGCGCACCCCGGCGGACAACGCGGCAAGACCGCCCGAGAACAGCGCCAATGACGCCAGGCCAATCAGAGGGAGCACGAGCCCCAACAGCAGTGGAGCGGGGTACCAGGCTGGCAACTGCGCTGCCAACGTTCCCACCGGATCCGTCACGAGCGTGATGGCAAGGCGTGGCGTACTGATTGCCACCAGGGCGACATAGGTCACGAACAACAGCGTGGGAACAACAGCAACGAGTCCACTCACGCTGGCAACCACACTGCGCCCACCGCCAACACCGCTACTGCGGTGATACCTCGCCAGGTCCCCTCCGGTGTGACCGAAGAGCACCAACAGGACAGCCAGCGCCAAGGAACCCAGAGCGATAACCTCAAGGGCGGACCCCGACCACACCCCCGCACCGGCAAAGCTCACGGCAGGGGCAGTAACCACAACAAAGCCAAGAATTCCTAGCGCCTGGAAACCGGCACTGACATAGAGGCCTATGCGCAACGCGCGCCCACCGAGGATCGCCAGGGTCACCACCATCCCGGCGACCAGCGCGGCGATAGCAGCGCGGAGAATCCAGAGATCAAAAGGCCACCAGCCAGCGCTCGTGACCACCCGGGTCGCGAGCGTCTCAGCCCCGAGAACGAGCAGCCCGACAAGGGCGAGTCGAATGACAAGAATCAGCGCCGAGGGGATCGCGTTACCCATGCGACCAAAGGTCATCTGGGCAGTATGAAGTGTAGAGAGTCCGGTCCGGGCGCCAGCATAAGCACCAGCAGCAATGAGCCCTCCGGAGAGAAGCGCGGCAGCGCCGAGCGCGCCAACAGTCTCCAGAAGTCCAAGGCCGCGCGACACTAAGAATGCACCAGCAACAATGCCAACAACGGGCGTAAGGGTCGCCCACCAGCTCCAGAAGAGGCCAGCCGTGGAGAGCACTTTCTGGTTCTCCGCCGTTGGCTCCAACCCGGTGCGATCAACGACGGGAACACACTCCCTCTCCGCCTCATCCTTAGCAACCCCAGCCCCAGTAACCTCAGGCTCTGGAGTCGACTCGTCCTGGGCAAGAGGCCAACGGTCCTCATCGACCACGCCCTCCTCGGGTTCGCTAACCTCGGCTGCAACCAACGGGGCCGCGACCGGCTCAGGCTCAGTCGGCTCAGGCTCACTCGGCTCGACCTCAATCGACTCTGACTCAATCGGCTCTGGCTCTTGGTCTGGCTCTTGCTCCAACTCCGGCTGAACAGCTTCTTCTGGTTCGGTGTGACCCTCAGTGTCCGCGAGCGGCTCGGGGGTCCCCCCATCGAAGACGATGCGTTCACGAGCAATGATCTCCTCGGCAGACGCACCTCGCGTGGCCCTCGTGAGGTTTGCCCACATCGTGAACGCTTCTTCCTCTTCCTCGCGCAGCGTGACCTGGGCCTCCAGCTCGTTCATCATCTCGGCAGTGCTGCCCGCTGTTGCTCCACGGAACTTGGCAAGAATTTCTTCGTCGCTCAACGAAGTGCGAATGGGGGGCGCAATCGCCGCGGTGGGAGCAGGCACAACCGGTGGGATTGGCTCGAGTGGGGCGCCAGACTCGTCGGTGTCACCCATCACAGGAAGGGCGCCCGTGAAGGTCGCGTCCTCCGCTGGAGGAGTGAAGGTCTTCCGGCGCGGACCTTCTGCATCCTCGGGATTGTGATTCTCGACCATGGTCTAAGAATAGGCGTTCTTGGAGGAGGATCGCTCCCCGTTGTCGCGCGAGAGCATCGCCATAGCGCCGAGCACAATGAGGCCCCCGACCCAGGCGAGCGGTCCCAGTCTTTCGCCCACCAGTAGGACAGCTAAGAGGCCAGCGACAACGGGTTCCAGCAGTGCCACGGAGGCAACAGTGCTCGAGCGCAAAGTCTTGAGAGCGGCAGAGAACGCAACATAGGCGAGCACCATGGGCCCAAGAACCAGATAGCCAACAAGGGCGACCTGGGGAAGCGAGGCGAATAACCCCGCACCGGTAAACGCGAGGACGAGCAACAGAACCGGAGAAGCGCCCCCAAACATTGCCCCGATCACTGCTCGTGGAGTGTGGCCGCGCTCAATCAAGCGCCCAAACGCATAGGTGTAGAGCCCATAGGCGGCGCCGGCCACAACGGCAAGCGCCACCCCGAGTGCCACATTGCTCTCACGGCCGCCGCCAAGATCAACTTTGGCAACACTCATCACAGCGATGCCGGCAAGGGCGACCCCGGAGGCAAACCACCACAGTCGAGACGGTGCCGAGCGATCAACGCCCCATTCCAATAGCGCGACGACTAGGGGGCCAAGGCCCAGTGCTATGAGGTTGCCAAGGGCAATCCCCGCTTGCGACATTCCCCAATAGAACGCCAACGGATAGACAACAACCCCGATGATGCCAAGCGCCGCCCACACTCGACTCCCACCATCGCGCAAAACGGTAAGACTCGACTGGCCGCCAACAAGCGCGAGGATCACACCGCCAATGCCCATGGTCGCAGCCCCAATGGCGAGGGGCGACACATTTGCTCCGAGCCAAAAAGCGGCAGTTCCCGTGGTCCCCCACAGTAGGGCAGCGACCATCACCAGCAACACGGCACGTGACACGGCGGCCTTTCTGGCGAGGGAGTTAGTCTTGGGTGCAGAACTTCAGAGATTGCTAGGACATCATGACATCTGAACACACCACCTCGTGGCACCAACTTCGCACCACTTTGGTCATCTCACAGCTTGGGCCGACGCTTCTGCTGATCACCACAATCGCTCTTCTGCAGTTTGGCTTGGCGCAGACCGACCTCTCGGTTCGCATCGCAGCCGCAGGCATTCTGCTGGCCTCTGGGATCTTGGGTGCGCTCGTTCAGTTCCAGGTGGCATCCGAGGCACAGCAGCTCGCCCACGCCTCCGGACTCAACGCTTCTGGCGCCCGATGGATGTGGGTGGTCAAATATGTGACCCCGACGATTTTCGTGGGCATCTATCTCGCCCTGATGTTGGCGCTTTTCGGCTAAGTCCTGGTGGGCCCGGAGGGACTCGAACCCCCGACATCCACGGTGTAAGCGTGGCGCTCTAACCAACTGAGCTACAGGCCCAACGCACCATGGTAAACCACTTTCACGGCGGCGGTGTCTCACTTTTGACTCTCGGAGCAGATGACTAGACTGGTGGCTCATCTGCGCTGGCGATCCCGGCGCGAATGTTCCCGATCTACCACAACCAGGAAGAGGTCAGGGTGGCTGTCAACGACCAAGACCCGTACTCGTTCAATCAGATGGACTCTGATCCCACAGAAACCAACGAGTGGCGCGAATCGCTTGATTCAGTCGTAGCGCAGTCCGGCCACCAGCGCGGCCGAGAGATCATGCTGAGCTTGCTCAAGCGCTCGAAGGAACTGCACCTGGGTGTCCCGATGGTCCCCACCACTGATTACTTGAACACCATCGCCCCGGAGAACGAACCCGAGTTCCCCGGGGATGAAGAAATTGAACGTCGCTACCGCGCCTGGATTCGTTGGAACGCAGCGATCACGGTGCACCGCGCGCAGCGCCCTGGCATCGGTGTGGGTGGCCACATTTCCACCTACGCATCCTCCGCCGCTCTGTACGAGGTAGGCCACAACCACTTCTTCCGCGGCCAGGATCACCCCGGCGGCGGAGACCAAATCTTCTACCAGGGACACGCGTCTCCTGGAATGTATGCCAGGGCGTTCCTTGAGGGTCGCCTGAGCAGCGAACAACTTGATGGCTTCCGCCAAGAAAAGTCTCACCACACTGGTGGTCTCTCCTCTTACCCCCACCCGCGCCTGATGCCGGACTTCTGGCAGTTCCCCACGGTGTCGATGGGCCTTGGACCGATCAACGCGATCTATCAAGCTCAGCTGAACCGCTATATGCACCACCGCGGAATTAAAGACACCAGCCAGCAACACGTCTGGGCATTCTTGGGCGATGGCGAAATGGACGAGGTCGAAAGCCGTGGCGCACTTCAGCTCGCCGCCAACGACGACCTGGACAACTTGACTTTTGTCGTGAACTGCAACCTGCAGCGCCTCGATGGTCCGGTTCGTGGAAACGGCAAGATCATCCAGGAACTCGAGAGTTTCTTCCGCGGGGCTGGATGGAACGTGATCAAGGTCGTCTGGGGCCGCGAGTGGGACGCGCTCCTGCAGGCTGACACCGAGGGCGCACTGCGGGACCTGATGAACCGCACACCAGATGGCGACTACCAAACCTACAAAGCCGAGAATGGCGCCTACGTTCGCGAGAACTTCTTCGGCCGCGACCCCAAAGCCCTAGCCATGGTCGCGCACATGACCGACGATGAAATCTGGAACCTTAAGCGTGGTGGCCACGACTACCGCAAGGTCTACGCCGCGTTCAAGGCCGCCATGGAGCACAAGGGCCAGCCCACCGTCATCTTGGCGAAGACCGTCAAGGGTTACGGCCTCGGTCCAAGCTTTGAGGGCCGAAATGCCACCCACCAGATGAAAAAACTCACGCTGGAAAACCTGAAAGCATTCCGGGACGACATGCGAATTCCCATCTCGGATTCCGCACTCGAAGCGGATGTTTATCAGCCTCCCTACTACCACCCGGGTGACCAGGACGAAGCAATCCAGTATCTGCACGAGCGCCGTCGTGCGCTCGGTGGCTACCTGCCCGAGCGACGCTCCCGCTACACGCAGGTGACGCTGCCCGACAATTCGGTCTATGAACCAGCCGCGAAAGGCTCTGGCAAGCAAGAGGTTGCCAGCACCATGGCGTTTGCTCGGTTGCTCAAAGATCTGCTGAAGAACAAGGATTTTGGCCACCGCTTGGTGCCAATCATCCCTGATGAGGCACGCACCTTCGGTATGGACGCCTACTTCCCGACCTCCAAGATCTATAACCCGCACGGCCAGAGCTACACCTCGGTCGACCGCGAATTGCTCTTGGCATACAAGGAAAGCCCCGAAGGGCAGATCCTCCACACCGGCATCAACGAAGCGGGAGCATTTGCTGCCTTCACAGCGGTGGGAACCAGCTATGCCACCCTCGGCGAACCCATGGTCCCGATTTACGTCTTCTACTCGAT
>CAZQIH010000019.1:0-589 GCA_964593715.1 uncultured Microbacteriaceae bacterium | reverse complement strand
GGTTTCCAGCGCACGGGCGATGCCATGTGGGCTGCCGGTGACCAGATGGCGCGGGGCTTCATCATGGGCGCGACCGCAGGTCGCACGACCCTGACCGGTGAAGGGCTCCAGCACGCCGATGGTCACTCACCGCTGTTAGCGTCCACCAACCACGCGGTCATCACGTACGACCCTGCCTACGCCTACGAGATCGCCCACATCATGAAGGCTGGACTTGAGCGCATGTATGGCGGCACTCACCCTGACCCCAACGTCATGTACTACCTGACGATTTATAACGAGCCCATGGTTCAGCCAGAAGAACCCGCAAACCTCGATGTTGAAGGCCTCCTGAAGGGTCTCTATCTTCTGAAGCCGGCGGCGAACCAGGCGGGCCCGCGCGCGTCAATCCTGGCCTCCGGCGTCGGTGTGCCGTGGGCGCTGGAAGCCCAGGAGCTGCTCGCTACTGACTGGGGTGTTAACGCCGATGTGTGGTCGGTGACCTCGTGGAACGAGTTGCGCAAGGAGGGCGTAGCTGCGGAGCGCCACAACTTCCTGCACCCCGACCAACCCCAGCAGGTTCCCTACGTCACCCAGAAGCTGCAAGGCG
>CAZQIH010000018.1:0-13931 GCA_964593715.1 uncultured Microbacteriaceae bacterium | reverse complement strand
TAGGACCTGGCGTCGGGTGGTTCCACCGGTTCACTTGCGCACCCGGCAATAATTGCCAAGCCTGCAGCGACACCCACTGCTAGAGCATTGCGTTTCATGAGCTCACCGCAGAAATTCGACCGCTGACCTGAATCAAGAGCGACTCCAGTACGAGCAGGGGAGGCGAGTTATTCGACATTCGCACCCGGGCCTGGTTTACCGCATCCAGAGCTGACAACGTCAGAGACGATGTGGTGTGAGAAGCACGATCCTCGATTGCTGGAATATGGCGCTGGTTCACCAGCTCAACACCGGCTCCAACCTGAAGCATCAGAACGTCCCGCAGCACCGACATCACATCAACAAGAATGCGGTCGACCGCATCCCTCAGACTGCGAGTGGAGCGACGCTTCTGGTCTTCCTCCAACGCTTTGACATGTGAGCGCAGAGCAGGAGGAATTGCGCCACCTGGTTGCAAACCCAGGGATCTCAAGAGAGCATCGCGCTCATCAGAATCCTGCTTCGTCACCAAGGCATCCGCATCGCTCTTGGCAAGCTCCAATAGTGTCCCGGCGGCCGCCATTGCTTGAGACACAGAACCAATGCCCAGCACCGCTGCCACATATGCGTCGCGACGGCGTCGCGACTCTTCATCCGTCGCCAGGCGCGTTGCCATACCGATGTGACTCTGGGCCTCCCTGGCAGCAATCAGGGCGCTGTCTTCGTCAACACCCTCACGTGCACTAATGAGGGCCGCAACATCGTTGACGCTCGGAACCTGCAAGGTGATGCTTCTCATGCGAGAGCGAATGGTGGGCAACACATCAGCGGGGCTTGGAGCACACAGAATCCAGACGGTCTGAGGCGGTGGTTCCTCAAGCGCCTTGAGCAAGACATTCGAGGTCCGCTCCGTCATACGATCAGCGTCCTCAATGACAACGACTCGATAGTTCGCCGTGGAGGGAGAGAAATAGGAAAAAGAGACGAGGGCCCGCACTTCGTCAATAGTGATGGTGACCCGATCGGTGGCAAGGATCGACACATCAGGGTGAGCACCGGAGACAACCTGTGCCGAGCGCGCAGGATCGCTACCAACGCCGAGGAGTTCGGCGGCAAAAGCATGAGCGAGGGTTGATCGCCCGGATCCTGGAGGCCCCGTAATCAGCCACGCGTGAGTCATCGCCGCAGAGCCTGGCCGGGCGGCGTCTTTCATCAGGGAAATCGCCTGGTCTTGGCCAACGAGCTCATCCCAGAGGGTCATAGGCCCAGGCTAGCCGACCAGGTCTGACACACGCTTAGTGATTGCCTCGTGGATGGACTCCACCGACGCCGTGCCATCGAGAACAAGGAAGCGACCTGGCTCGGCCTTGGCAAGTGTGAGATAGCTCTCCCGCACGCGCTGGTGAAAGTCCTCGGCCTCAGCCTCCAGACGATCAAAGCGCCGGTCGTCCTCTAGTTGGCGGGCTTTGGCGACGTTGGCCGGGACATCGAGCAACACTGTGAGGTCTGGCATGAGTCGCTCCGTCGCCCACAGCGATAGCTCCCGAACCTCGGTCGCATCCAAGACGCGACCGGCGCCCTGATAGGCAACGGAGGAATCGAAATAGCGATCTTGAACCACAATGTCCCCACGCTCGAGAGCTGGGCGAACCAACGTATATATATGGTGCGAACGATCTGCTGCATAAAGAAGAGCTTCTGCCCTGGGCGCGATAAAGCCGGTGCTGTGCAAAATAATGTCGCGCAACTCGTTGCCGAGGTCTGTGCCACCTGGCTCTCTGGTGACAACAACGGAGTGGCCGTTGTCCGCCAGCCATTGTTGTAGTAGACCAATCTGCGTGGTCTTGCCCGAGCCATCACCGCCCTCGAAGGTGATGAAGAGTCCTGCCATTAGTCGGCTGCCTCTGTAATGGTGAGCGACTTAGGCTTCCCACTCTTGGCTGGGGCCGTCTTCTTGGCGCCGGTCTTGCTCACCGTCTTTGCAGTGGTCTTCTTTGCGGTGGCCTTCTTGGCAGGCGCCTTCTTCTTCACAGCCCGCTTCGGAGCTGGGCCCTTGGCCCGCTTGTCGGCAATGAGCTGGACAGCCTGTTCGAAGTCGAGCTCGTCGATGGGCATGCCCCGGGGAACCGTGGCGTTAACTTCACCATCGGTCACATAGGGACCAAAGCGTCCATCCTTCAGCAGAATGGGCTTGCCGCTCACAGGGTCAGCCTCAAAGGTTTTCAGCGCTGAGGCCTGGCGTCGACCGGCATACTTGGGCTCCAAATAGCGGGCGAGGGCGCCCTCCAGATCGATCTCGAAGATCTTCTCTTCGCTATCGAGTGACCGAGTGTCGGTGCCCTTCTTGAGGTAGGGGCCATAGCGACCGTTTTGTGCGGTGATCATCTCGCCGGACTCCGGATCGACACCGACTTCGCGCGGGAGCGCGAGCAAACGAAGTGCGGTCTCCAGATCGATGGTGTCGAGATCCATAGATTGGAAGATCGAGGCAGTCTTGGGCTTTTCGGCAGCGACCTTCTTCTTTTTCTTGGGAGCGTCCTCTGTGGCGGCCGGTTCCTCGGGCTCTGGCAAAACCTCGGTGACATAAGGGCCGAAGCGACCCTTCTTGGCAACGATGTCGCGACCGGTGGCCGGGTCAACGCCGAGGACGCGGTCGACAACCGGTGGCGCATCCGCGAGTTCCTGTGCACGCTCGGGGGTGAGCTCATCGGGTGCCAGCTCGGGAGGAAGATTGACGTTTCTTACCTCGCCGGTCTCGGTGTCGGTGACTTCGAGGAATGGGCCGTATTTGCCCACCCGGAGGTTGATGGTGGGGCTGATTTCCAGGGTGTTGAGCTCCCTGGCGTCGATTTCCTCCGTAGCGTCCTCGGCGACTTTCTTGAGACCGCGGTTCTTGTCATCACCGAAGTAGAAGCGGTGAAGCCACTCACCTCGTTTCGTCTCACCTCGGGCAATACTGTCCAAATCCTCTTCGAGCCCTGCGGTGTAGTCGTAATCGACTAGGTCTGAGAAGCGCTCGTGCAGCAAGCGAGTGACGGGGAAGGCAATCCACTGGGGAACCAACGCGCTTCCGCGGCGAACGACATAGCCACGGTCGATGATGACCGAGATGATCGAGGCATAGGTCGAAGGACGACCGATGCCTTTTTCTTCCAGTGCCTTCACGAGGCTTGCCTCGGTGTACCTGGCAGGGGGTTGGGTCGTGTGGGCTTTGGCTAGGACGTCACTGATGGTGAGTGATTCGCCAACAGCCACCTTCGGGAGCAGAGCGTCGTCCTCCGACTCGCTCTCGGCTCCGGCGTCCTCGTCGCTGCCTTCCTGATAAGCCTGGAGGAAACCGCGCTCCGTGAGCACAGTTCCCGAGGCAGTGAACTGGGCGGAGGTGAAATCGCTCTCTGGAAGAGGGGTTGCCTCGAGAGTGACGGTGACCGTTTCACCCTTCGCATCGACCATTTGGCTTGCAACTGTGCGCTTCCAAATCAGGTCATACAGCTTCAACTCATCCGAGCGCAGAACGCTGGAGAGAGAAGACGGGGTAGCGAAGCGATCGCCCGCTGGGCGAACAGCTTCGTGAGCTTCCTGGGCGTTCTTGGACTTCCCCTTATAAAGACGTGGCTCGCCAGGAACAGACTTCGCACCATAGAGCTCGGTGGCTGCGGCACGGGCAGCACTGATTGCTTGTGACGAAAGAGAGACAGAGTCTGTCCTCATATAAGTAATGTGACCGTTTTCATAGAGACCCTGGGCGATGCTCATCGTCTGTTGAGCCGAGAACCGCAGCTTTCGGCCGGCTTCTTGCTGCAGGGTCGAGGTGGTGAATGGCGCTGCGGGGCGTCGCGTGTAGGGCTTGGGTTCAACGCTCAGTACGGTGGGCGCAACAGAGGGTTGACGTAACACTGTCTGCAGGGCTTCTGCTTGCTCTTCCTGCAGCAAGACGGCATCGGAGGTGAGCTTTCCCTCTTCAGAGAAATCCCGGCCCGAGGCCACCCGGCGACCATCGAGTCGCGAGAGGGCGACAGTGAACTTTTCCCCTGTGCTCTTGTGAACAACCGCTTCGATGTCGGAATAACTTGCGGTCACGAACGCGCGACGCTCGAGTTCACGATCGACGATCAGTCGAAGAGCTGGGGATTGAACGCGGCCTGCCGACTTGGCCCCGCTGACCCGCCGCCAGAGAACAGGAGAGACCTCAAACCCATAGAGACGGTCGAGGATACGCCTGGTTTCCTGGGCATCCACGAGGGCGACATCCAGTTCACGGGTCTTGTTCGTGGCTTCGGTGATGCTGTCCTGGGTGATTTCGTGGAACACCATGCGCTTGACCGGGACACTGGGCTTCAAGACTTCGAGCAAGTGCCACGCGATGGCTTCGCCTTCGCGGTCCTCATCTGTTGCGAGCAAGATTTCCGAGGCGGTCTTGGCGGCACGCTTCAGATCGGCAACCGTTTTCTTGCCACGATCAGTGGTCACGTAGTACGGGGCAAAGTCGTTCTCAAGGTCGATACCGAATTTTCCCGAGGGACCCTTTTTCATCTCAGCAGGCAAATCTCGGGGGTGAGCGAGGTCGCGGACGTGACCGACCGAGGCCATGACTTCATAGCCATCGCCCAGGTACTTTCCAATCGTTTTCGCTTTTGCTGGCGACTCGACGATGACGAGCTTCTTACTCGGGGCCACGCTTCTCCTTGCGCTGTAACTCTCGCGGGGGATTCCTCGACAAGAGCGCTATCTGTCTGAGACTGAAATTCTCAACGGGGCTCACGATACACAACAAATTATTTCTCTCCACCATTAGCCACTCCAGCGTGAGCGCGGGCCGTATGCCAAATGCCTCGCCGATGGGTGACGCCTGTGACCCGAACGCTGGCTTCTGTGAGCTCGCAGGAATCAAGAGAGAACTGCTCGTGACTCAGAATCTGCCGAGCGACATCACACGGCAAACCGGGCACCACGCCCATCCGGACATCCGCTGCACCAAGGGCAGCGCGGTCCACCGCACCCTGCAGCCGATCTGCGAGGAGAACGTGAGCCGACACCTCGGCAAAGACCCCGGCAGCGAGAACAAGCATTGCTATCCATCCGAGGGCTACAACGCTGGCGCTTCCCCGCTCACCCATCGGTGAGGGAATCTGGCACCGGGCGCACAGCAGTATCAAGAGCGCAGGCGCGGGCCTGGAGACGCAAGGGCGCCAGTGCCCAGAGCCCCGTGGAGAGCTCATCGCTCATGTGCACGCAGACAAGGTCGGGTGGATAGCTGAGCTCGACTGCGCTGGTGGATGAGGATCCTGGCAGGCCGGTGGGATCACCCCCGAGGCTCAGCACTCGGGCGTGATCACTGGCCTGCGCCTGAAGGCGCTGAGTTGCGACGCCAGCACCGAGTCCACTGGTCAACAGAGCCGCCACCATCACCAGCGCAGGCATTGTGATTACCCACTCGGCCGTGATGGCACCGGAGTCACCCGGTGAAGGTGAGGGCACTGCGCACCAGGTCGGTCAATATTTGGCGCACTTCATCACTGCGCATGATGACCACGAGCAGGCCCGCAAACCCGACGGCGGCCATTGTGGCAATGGCGTACTCGGCTGTTGCGGCTCCTCGCTCACTATCGGCGTTCTCGGGTAGGACGGTGAACTCGTTCATGTTGTCTCCTTGTCGTGGGTGACCGGCTGGCCACGGGCACACCCTGGCACTGTCTGGGTACGTGGAGTGACAAGGTGGGACTGTGGTTGAGGGTTCGCCCCTGGCGTTGGTCAGTGGACAGTTAGGCGAGCGAGCCCTCCCACAACGAGACCGCCATCGGCACGACTGCGACCAGCACAAAAGCCGGAAGAACAAGGAGGCCAAGGGGCAAAACCACCGAGACGCCAAGGCGTGCCATGCGCTCCTCGGCGTTGGTACGCCCGAGGTCTCGGCGCGCTCGCGCACTTGCCTTGGCAAGACCAGCAACAGGCACTCCCGCTCGCCTGGAGAGTGCCACCAGCTGTTCAAGCGCTTCGGGGTCACCCATCTCTAGTAAGTACTCAGAGCACACCGCCCTCACCAGCTCCTGTGCGCCCTCGGGCAGTGCGCCACCGCCAGTCGCAATCGCAAAGAGATCCATCTCCAGACCAAGGGCTGCAGAATCGGGCCTGGCGCGCTCCGCCAACAACCGCAACCACCACCAGGCACCGAACATCATTGCTGCGCCCAGGGCAAGCACAGAGACACCGAGTCCTGTCCCAAACAGAAAATCCACGCTGGATTGGCCTCCGAGCTCACCCCCGACGATGCCAATGACCGGCAGCGCCATCACCAAGCGCATCGTGGCCTTGGGGCCGGCGAGCGCTGCGGTGATCTGCCGCTCGGTTCTGGCGATGTCACCGAGCGCTTCGGCCAGGGCTTCCAGAGCTGGCCGAAGCGGCGCCCCAGCGACCCGGGCAATAGCCCAGCATGCACCGAGCGCTCTCCAGGGGGCAGCCGCGTTAGAGGCGAGTGACCGCACGGCGTCGTGGGGGTTCACGCCCTCGTCAATCGCCGCGGTGATGGCCACGGGGATCTCCCCATAACGTGGATTACGGGCCAACTCCGCCCACACACTGGGCAGGGACAGGCCTGCCTGGTGGAGGGCTGCCAGGGTTCGAATAGCCTCCACCGGATCTGGTGGCGGTGTGGTCCTCTTGGGGAGAAATCTAGGGATCCACGAGAACATCGAGGCTCCCGTCTGGACCAAGAATGAGGCGGCCCTGCGTGAGCTGCCGCCGCTGGTCATCCCCCGCCTCGAGGTGAATGACTCGGTCAAACGCGTTAATTGCTTGTGTTGTCAGTTGTCTTTCACTGAGGCCGGCAAGCGCTCCCAAGGCATCAAGCCGGGCTGGAATCTCTTGGAGGCTCCCAGCATGAATCGTCGTCGCTCCGCCTCGGTGACCGGTTAAGAATGCTTGAAGCAGGTCCGCAAGCTCAGCTCCACGGCACTCCCCCACAATCAGACGGTCGGGCTTCATGCGCAGGGACTCTTTCACAAGCCTGGCAAGCGTGATCTCGCCAGCCCCTTCAAGGTTTGCTACCCGACACTCCAGTGACACGACGTGGGGATGGTCGATAGAGAGCTCCGCCAGATCTTCGAGCACGACTAATCGCTCGTTGGCTCCGGCATAGGCCATGAGTGCGCCCACCAGTGTTGTCTTACCGGAGCCTGTGGCTCCGGTAATGAGGAGGCTCTGACGGGAGTGGACCAGGCCAATCAGCCGTGGCACAAGGCGTGCGCTGTCTCGGAGCGCCAACGTGTCCAGGGACGCCTGTGCGCGACGGTGAATGCGTAGAGAAATCTCTGGACCGAGGCGCGCAACCGGCGGAATCGCGGCGTGAACACGGATGCCGTGCCCTAGGTTCACATCGGCTAATGGTTGAGCCTCATCCAGGCGTCTACCGCCGTACTCAATCAGGCGCCTGGCAAGATCTGTGGCCTCGCCAGGACTGAGGCCCGGCCCCCTCACAGGGCTCGCCCCCTGACCGGTGTCGATGACTAACGCACCGGTGCCGCGGACGAATATGTCGGTGACCCTGGGGTCATCCACGTACTCGGCCAGTACACCCAGACTGCCTCGCAACGCGGGGGGAAGGCTCTGATGCAGGTGCGCCCACAACGGCGTGGTCGGGGCTGGCATTCCCACAGCATTGCTTGGTGCGAAGCGCAGTGGCGGGCACAGCGCAGAACTGTGGACAAATGGGTTGACCGATCAAGCGAATTCTTTGTCCCTCCGACCTGTTCTACACTTACTGCGTCGGTGCTCGCATCGCGCCTCCAGGTAGCGCGAGACGATTGATAAGGGATAAAGATGTCCGATTCGCCCCAGGGTGGCAACCTTCTGCACGAAGAACGGCGTTTTCCGCCAACCCCTGAATTCCAGGCCCAAGCAATTGCTAAGCCAGAGCTCTACGAGGCAGCGGCGAAGGATCGCCTGGGCTTTTGGGCAGACCAGGCACGAGGGCTCCTGCACTGGCACACGCCCTTCACCCAAACCCTCGACTGGTCGAATCCCCCCTTCGCACGCTGGTTTGCCGATGGCGCACTGAATGTGTCCTATAACTGCCTCGACCGTCATGTCGAGGCAGGCCTTGGCGATCGGGTGGCACTGCACTTTGAGGGCGAGCCCGGCGACTCCCGCGCCATTACCTACGCGGAGTTGACGACCGAGGTCAAGAAGGCCGCCAACATGCTGATCGCCCACGGCGTGAAGGCGGGCGACCGAGTGATTCTCTATATGCCCCTGATTCCTGAGGCCGTCATTGCGATGCTCGCCGTGGCACGCCTTGGGGCGATTCACTCCGTCGTCTTTGGCGGGTTTAGTGCGGAGAGCCTTCGTGCTCGCATCGACGATGCCGATGCCACCATTGTGATCACCGCCGATGGCGGTCACCGCAAAGGGTCGGTCTTTGCTCTGAAGCCAGCCGTTGACCAGGCGCTCGCTGATGGCTCGACGAACGTGCGCTCGGTGATTGTGGTCAAGCGCGGTGGCAACGATGTCGAGTGGAATGAAGGCTTGGACTTCTGGTGGCACGAGGAGCTTGCCCAGCAGAGCGATGAGCACGCCGCAGAAGCCTTTGAGGCTGAGAACCCGCTGTTCATTTTGTATACCTCAGGCACGACCGGTAAGCCCAAGGGCATCTTGCACACCTCCGGTGGCTACCTGACCCAAGCGGCGTTTACCCACAAGAACATTTTTGATCTGCACCCAGAGACCGATGTCTACTGGTGTACCGCCGATGTTGGGTGGATCACCGGCCACAGCTATGTGGTTTATGGGCCACTGGCTAATGGCGCGACCCAGGTCATTTACGAGGGGACACCCGACACCCCGCACCCCGGGCGCTGGTGGGAAATCATCGAAAAGTATCGGGTCAGCCTTTTCTACACGGCCCCCACCGCAATTAGAACCTTCATGAAGCTCGGTCGCGAGATTCCACAGAAATTCGACTTGAGCTCTCTCCGTGTGCTCGGCAGTGTGGGCGAGCCCATAAACCCAGAGGCCTGGATGTGGTACCGGGACGTTATCGGTGGGGGAAAAACCCCGGTGGTCGACACCTGGTGGCAGACAGAAACCGGCGCGATCATGATCAGCGCTTTGCCGGGAATCACCGCCGCGAAGCCTGGCAGTGCGCAGGTTCCGATGCCGGGAATCACCGTTGATGTACTCAGTGAAGAGGGCGAGCCGGTTGGCGCTGATGGCAGCGGACTACTCGTGATTACTGAACCCTGGCCGTCCATGCTGCGCGGTATTTGGGGTGACCCCGATCGCTACAAGGAGACCTATTGGTCGAAGTTTGGCGATCGATACTTCGCTGGTGATGGCGCCCACCTCGATGCCGATGGCGATGTGTGGCTACTAGGCCGGGTTGACGATGTGATGAACGTCTCTGGCCACCGGCTCTCCACCATGGAGATTGAGTCGGCCATCGTTGCGCATCCGATGACTGCCGAAGCCGCTGTGGTCGGTGCCGCTGATGAGACCACGGGTCAAGCCGTGGTGGCGTTTGTGATTTTGAAGTCGCGCTTTGTGGGAACAGTGAGTGACGATGAAGTGTCTGCGCAGATCCGGACGTGGGTCGGTGATCAAATTGGCGCGATTGCCAAACCCCGCACCGTGTTCGTGGTGAGTGAACTACCGAAGACGCGCTCGGGAAAAATCATGCGACGTCTGCTGCGCGATATCGCTGAGGGTCGTGAGATTGGTGACACCACCACATTGACCGACACCACTGTGGTGCGAACGATCAACACCGCGGTCAACGACTAGGCGCGAACTCCAGGATTAGCTCCACCTCAACCGGGGCGTCCAGTGGCAACACGGCAACGCCAACAGCGGCTCTGGCGTGAAGGCCTCTGTCGCCAAAGATTTCTCCCAAGAGCTCCGACGCGCCGTTGAGCACCTGAGGCTGCCCGATGAAATCGGGGTGGGAAGCGACATAACCATTGACCTTCACCACGCGGGTGATGGTCTCCAGAGAACCCAGGACGCTCTGCGCGGCAGCGAGAGCGTTGAGCACGCAAATCCTGGCAAGCTCGGCGCCCTCGGCGGCCGACACCTCAGCGCCCACTTTTCCAGTAGCGGCGAGCGCACCATCCACGAAGGGCAGTTGGCCTGCGGTGTAGAGCAGATTGCCAGTGGTCATCGCTGGAACATACGCAGCCACGGGCTTTGCCACCTGGGGAATGGTGATACCTAAATCATTGAGACGAGCGCTGATCTGGCCCACTTAGTCCTCCTTAGGACGTTTGAAATACGCGACGAGGCCACCCTCTGGGCCAGTGACAATCTGGACCAACTCCCAGCCCTGCTCACCCCAGTTGTTGAGGATGGCGGTGGTGTTGTGAATGATCAGCGGCGTGGTGATGTACTCATAGCGCGTCATAGAAACCCCTTTTCACCTAATCATAGGTAAGCATTGGGTACCCTGGAGACATGTCCGAATCAGGAACGACGCCCGGTAACCTCGCGAAAGCCCTCCTTGGCATCTCCGGGTTTGGCGCTCTTGCGGGCCTCATGATTACCGCGATGATCGCGCCAACCCTCGCCGTCGCGAGCGTGGGTGCAAACAGCGCCATTGGCGTCTTCGACTCTCTTCCTGAGTTTATTGAGGTGGGCGAACAGGCCCAGAAGAACACCCTGTGGGCGTACAACACCAACGACCCAGCCGATGGCTACACCAAAATTGCCGAGGTCTTCTTCCAGGATCGCGAAGAGGTGAGCCTGGAGGACATGTCCCCGCACCTCATCAACGCAGCAATCGCTGGTGAGGACCGACGTTTCTATGAACACAGTGGCGTTGACGTCAACTCCGTGATTCGCGCGGCCCTTGGCAACGTCATCTCCGGTGACATCGAGAGTGGTGCCTCCACCTTGACCATGCAGCTGGTCAAGAACGCCTACATCCAGCGCTCACAATTCTTGCCCACTGAGGAAGAACGCCAGGCCGCCTACCAAGCGGCCATCGAAACAAGCTTCCAACGCAAGCTCAATGAAATGAAGCTTGCGATTGGTCTGGAGAAGCAGTTCTCTAAAGAAGAAATACTTCAGGCGTATTTGAACATCACCGGATTCGGTGGCAACACCTACGGCGTGCAATCCGCAGCGCAGCGCTACTTCGGCACCTCTGCTGCCAACTTGACGCCCGTTCAGGCTGCAAGCTTGATGGCCATCGTCCAGTACCCCAGCACCAGAAACCTGGGCAACCCAGAGAACTATGAAGCGAACCAGGCCCGTCGCGACGTCATCTTGGGAAACATGTACCGCGAGGGCTATCTGAGCGAGGCGGAGTACAACACCGCCATCGCGACTCCCGTTGACGCAAACTTCGTCAAGATTTCGCCACCAAGTGCTGGTTGTATCGCAGCCAACGAGTACGCCAAGTATTTCTGTGACTACGTGGTCAAGAACGTCGAGAACTTTGAGCCCCTCGGAGCAACTCCTGAGGAGCGCACTAGCCGGTGGCGTATCGGCGGCCTCGATGTGTACACGACTCTGAACCTCTCGTTGCAGACCATTGCCCAGGACCGCGTGTGGGAATTGGTGCCCAGTGCTGAGGAACGCTTCGACCTGGGTAGTGCCGCCACCAGCGTTGAGGTGACGACCGGTCGGGTCCTCGCGATGGCCCAAAACAAAATCTTTAACGACTCGGAGGACGGTGGCGGTCCAGAAACCACCGCAGTCAACTTCTCCACCGACCGGCCCTACGGTGGCTCCAGCGGTTTCCAGGTCGGATCGACCTACAAGATTTTTGCCCTGCTGGCCTGGCTGCAACGCGGATACGGGTTGAGTGAAGTCGTCGATGCCTCGAGGCTCGAGCTCGACCAAGCCACCTTCCTCGACACCTGTGGCGATGGTGGTGGCCCATGGTTTGGTCCCTGGCCGTTTAGAAACTCCGCCGATTTGATCATTCCCTCGGCCACCGTGTTTGAGGCTACTGTCCGCTCCATCAACTCCGCTTACGCCTCGATGGCGGAGCAGCTCGACCAGTGTGAAATTAGGGCTGCAGCAGAGGCCTTGGGGGTCAATCGCGCCGATGGCGGCGTGCTCCAGACCAACCCGTCCGCTGTTCTTGGCACGAATGAAATTGCTCCCTTGACCATGGCCACTGCGTTCGCAGCGATTGCCAACGAGGGTGTTGTGTGTGAACCGATCGTCGTTGACCGTTTTGTTACCGCCGCTGGGCAAGAGATCCCGGGCCAGCAGCCATCCTGTCGCCAGGGCATCACCCCTGATGTTGCGGCGGCAGCCGCAGCACCGATGCGCTCGGTGATCACCGGTGGAACCGGAACACGGTCTAACCCAGGCGGTGACGTCCCCGTGATTGGGAAGACCGGAACCACCGACAGCCAGGTTCAGACCTGGATGGTGGGCTCGAGCACGAATGTTGCGACCGCAGTGTGGGTCGGCAATATTGTTGGTGACTATCGCTTGAGCAATTACCGCAATGGCACCGTGCTTCGTCACGACATTTGGCGGGTCATCATGCAGACTGCCAATGAACAATACGGTGGCGAAGCGTTCCCCGCTCCGCCGACTCGTCTACTTCAGGGAAGCGGCATCACCCTCCCCGACATCACTGGTCTCACCACGGATGAAGCCACCATCCTGATGGAGAGCCTCGGGTTGAAGCTTGAGGTGACCACTGGCGCCGTTGGTGGTCGGGTCGGTGCTTTTGAACCGGCCGCTGGCACGCTTTTGGCCAGAGGCATGACGGTTCGCGTCGTCGCCGGCGGAGGAGACGGGCAATCAACAGGCAACCTGGTAATGCCCAACCTGACCGGGCTGAGCGTGGCCGCTGCCAACCAAGCTATGGATGCCGTCAACATGACCGGAGCGCGCGTTTTCACCTGTGTTGCGGGCAGCACCGGTAGCGACCCGAACCAAGGCGTTGTGGCTGCCCACTCACCAGGTTCTGGCGCACAGGTCTGGAACTACACAGGCGTCCAAATTCAAGTGAACTGCGGTGCTGAAGCGGCCCCCACCGACGACATCTTCCTGGACTAATGTCGCGCGGGTCAGGCCTTGCCTTCGCCGGCGCGCTAGCGCTAGGTGTTGCAGCGTGGGGCAACCTGGTGGAGAAAAACCGCTTCACTTTGCGCCACGATGTGGTGCCCATTCTTGATCCCGGTAGCCAGCCGATCACCATTCTCCACCTCAGTGACATCCATATGGCCCCCTGGAACTCAGCGGCGATCGCCTGGATCCAGGAGCTTGCGGCCACAGCCCCCGACCTGGTCGTTGGCACTGGAGATTTCTTGGGACACCCCGAAGGTCTCTCTGCTCTGACTGAAGCGCTTCTTCCTCTGGCTGGTATTCCAGGCGTTGTCACTCATGGCTCGAATGATCGCGTGGCACCCCGGTTCAAGAATCCCTTGTCCTACCTTCTAGGTCCCTCGAAGGTTGGCCATGGACCCGGAACACCCATGGATTTCGAGGGGCTGCAGAACCTCTATGCCAACCGGCTGGGGTGGGTCGATATTGACAATGGCGCTACTCGACTGACCATCAAAGGCCAAACCCTGGATTTCATCGGCGTGGGCGATGCCCACTACGGGAGGGACGCCCTTGCCCAGTTACCGGGAATTGTCGATGATCTGCGTGAGTCGGGGGAAGACGAGGGTGGTTCCACAGACCATTCGATCACCACAATCGGTGTGACCCACGCTCCGTATCGGCGGGTACTCGATGCCCTGGTGACTCACGGGGCGCAGCTGGTATTTGCCGGTCACACCCATGGCGGACAGGTCTGTTTACCCGGTGGCCGGGCTCTCACGACAAACTCTGATCTCCCTACCGCGCAGGCTAGGGGCCTGAGCCAGTGGGAGCATGCTGGTCGTTCGAGCCACCTCAATGTTTCCGCTGGGCTTGGGACCAGCATCTATGCTCCGATTCGACTTTTTTGCCCACCGGAGGCAATTCTCATCACGATGGTGGGCAGGGATATC